>JAKBCO010000186.1 GCA_021807785.1 Pseudomonadota bacterium | reverse complement strand
CGCCGGCGTGACGCTATGCGTCCGGCCGCCAGCGCCGCAGCAGCAGCGCGTTCGACACCACCGAGACCGACGAGAACGCCATCGCCGCGCCGGCCAGCATCGGGTTGAGCCACCCCAGCGCCGCCAGTGGAATCCCCACCACGTTATAGAAGAACGCCCAGAACAGATTCTGCCGGATTTTGTTCCAAGTGGCCCGGCTGATCGCCAGCGCATCGGCCACCAGCGCCGGGTCGGCGCGCATCAGGGTGATGCCGGAAGCCGCCATTGCCGCCTCCGACCCGCCGCCGATCGCGATGCCGATATCGGCCGCGGCGAGCGCCGGCGCGTCGTTCACCCCGTCACCGACCATCGCCACCGTGCCCAGGGTACGCAGGCGCGCGACCTCGGCCGCCTTCTCGCCCGGCAGCACCTCGGCGTGGATCTCGTCCATCCCCAGCGCATCCCCCACCGCCCGGGCGGTGGGGGTGTTGTCGCCGGTCAGCAGCACCGTGCGCAGCCCGGAGGCGCGCAGCCGGGCGACGGCCGCCGCCGCCCCCGGGCGCAGCGCGTCGGCGACCGCGATCAGGCCCAACAGCCGCGGCGGGTCCAGCGCGGCGATGCGCATCACCGTGCGTCCCTGTGCTTCAAGCGCCGCCGCCTCGGCCTCCATGGCCGGCGGGACGCCGGCCTCGGCCAGCAGCGCCGGGGTGCCGATGACGAGGGGCTGCCCGGCCACCTCGGCGCGAAGGCCGCTCCCCGCGATGGCGGTGAAAGCGGTCAGTTCGGGCCGCGGCTGCCCGGCGGCGCGGGCCAGCACGGCGCGCGCGAGCGGGTGCTCGCTGCCCGATTGCGCGGCAGCCGCCAGCGCCAGCAGCGCTGCGGGTTCGATGCCCCGGGCCGGCAGGATCTCGGTCACCGAGGGGCGGCCCTCGGTCAAGGTGCCGGTCTTGTCGAACACCACCACCCGCACCCGGTGCGCCTGTTCCAGCGCCGCCGCGTCGCGGATCAGGATGCCGGCGCGCGCCGCGGCGCCGGTGCCGGCGATCAGCGCGGTGGGGGTCGCCAGCCCCAGCGCGCAGGGGCAGGCGATCACCAGCACCGAGACCGCGGCGAGCAGCCCATGCGCCGCCATCCCCGCCGCCGCCCAGCCCAGGAACGCCACCGCCGCCGCCGCCAGCACCGCCGGCACGAACCAGGCCGCCACTTGGTCCACCACCCGCTGCACCGGGGCCTTCGCCGCCTGGGCGTGCGCAACCAGCGCGATGATGCGGGCCAGCGTGCTCGCCGCGCCCACCGCGGTCACCCGCAGCCGCAGCATCGCTGGCCCGTTCACCGACCCGCCGATCAGCGCATCCCCCGGCGCCTTGGCGACCGGGCGGCTCTCCCCGGTCATCAGGCTTTCATCGACCGTGCCGGCGCCGGAGATCAGTGTCCCGTCGGCGGGAATCCGCTCCCCCGGCAGCACGCGCAGGATATCCCCGGTGGCGACGGCGGCGATCGGCAGGTCCAGCACTTCGGCATCGCGCTCGATCCGTGCCGTCTCCGGCCGCAGCGCCATCAGCGCGCGGATCGCCCCGCCGGTGGCGCGCCGGGCTCGCGCTTCCAGCCAGCGCCCGGTCAGCACCAGGGTGATGACCACCGACGCGGCCTCGAAATACGTGCCGGCCGCGCTGGTCCCGGCGAGCAACCTCCCCAGGCTGAGGCCGAAGGCGGCGGAGGTGCCGAGCGCCACCAGCAGGTCCATGTTGCCGGTCCCGGCGCGGACCGCGCGGAACCCGGCGAGGTAGAACCGCCCGCCGATCCCGAACTGCACCAGGGTCGCCAGCCCCAGCGCCACCCAGGGCGAGAGGGGGAGCCCGGCCATTGGCGCCAGCAGCGGCAGGGTCAGCAGGGCGGACAGGAGCACGGTCAGCGCCTCCCGCCGGTCGCGCCGGGCTTCCGCTGTCTCCAGCGCGCGCGCCTGCTCGGCCTCCCCGGTCAGCAGCGTGGCGTCGTAGCCGGCATCGCGCACCGCGCCGATCAGCGCGGCGGGATGCAGGTCGAGGCCGGTCACCTCGGCGCGATGGGTGGCGAGGTTGACGCCGACCCCCAGCACCCCGGGTACGGCGGTGAGGGCGCGTTCCACCCGCCCGGCGCAGGTGGCGCAGGTCATTCCCGTGATCGCGAAGTCGCGCCGGTCGTGGCCCAGCGCGTAGCCGGCCTCCGCGACCGCCGTATCCAGCGCCGACGCTTCCAGCCCGGCCGGCAGGGTGACATCGGCGGTTTCGGTGGCGAGGTTGACGCTGGCCCCCACCCCCGGCAGGCGGGTGAGCGCTTTCTCGACCCGCCCCGCGCAGGTGGCGCAGGTCATCCCCTCCACCCGCACGGTCAGATGCGGGGTCTGGTCCATGGTCAGGCCGCGCGCTTCGCCCCGTAGCCGGCACGTTCGGCGGCGGCGATCAGCACTTCGGCCGGGGCGGTGCCGGTCGCGCGCGCGGTGTTGGCGGCCAGATCGACGGTGACCCCCTCCACCCCGGGCAGGCGCGACAGCGCGCGGGTGAGGGCGGTCACGCAGCCCTGGCAGGTCATGCCGGTGATCTCGAGCGTGGTAGTTTCCGCCATGTGGGCCTCCGTGCGCAACGACGCCCCGGCATCTGGGCTGCCCGGGTCGGATTGACAAGCCGCCCCCCGGTTCTACCGTCCCTGCGCGGCGGCGATGGAGGGAACCGATGAGCGTCCTGCGCGGCAACCAGGGCCCGAGGGTCAAGGCGGTGCCGGCCACCGCCGCGGGCTACGACACCATCACCATCGATCCGCTGACGCCGATCATCGGCGCCGAGATCGGCGGCGTGGATCTGGCCCGCCCCGGCAACCGCCAGCTCGACGAGATCCATCGCGCGCTCGCAGCCCATCAGGTGATCTTCTTCCGCGACCAGGACCTGACCCAAGAGCAGCAGCTGGCGTTCGGCCGGCAGTTCGGCCCACTGCACATCCACCCCGCCGCCCCGCACGCGCCCGGGCATCCGGAGCTGATGGTGATCCACGCCGACAAGGACAGTCCGCGGGCGAACGGGGAGAACTGGCACTCCGACGTCTCCTGCGACCCGGAACCGCCGATGGGCAGCATCCTCTACATCCGCACCTGCCCGCCGCGCGGCGGCGATACCCTGTTCGCGTCCATGTATGCCGCGTACGACGCGCTGTCGGAACGGATGCAGCGCTATCTGGAGGGGCTCACGGCGCTGCACGACGGCGAGCCGGTCTATCGCGGGCTCTATGCGAATTACGGCGTGGCCGACAAGACGGATTACCCGCGTGCCGAGCACCCGGTGGTCCGGACCCATCCGGTGACCGGGCGCAAGGCGCTCTATGTGAATCGCGGCTTCACCCGCCGCATCCTGGGCATTCCCCGTGACGAGAGCGAGGGAGTGCTGCGCTACCTCTATGAGCACATGGAGAACCCGCTGTTCCAGTGCCGGTTCCGCTGGCGGACCAATTCGGTGGCGTTCTGGGACAATCGCTGCGTGCAGCACCACGCGCTGTGGGACTACTGGCCGGAGACGCGGTCGGGCTTCAGGGTGACGGTGCGGGGGGAGCGGCCGGTTTAGCCGGCCCCCGCCGCTCGGTTGGGGATGAGCGTTCGCCCTCACCCGTCATGGCCGGCCTTGAGCCGGCCACCCACCCCCGTCCGACCGCGCGGGATCCTGCGCGGGTGGCCGGCTCAAGGCCGGCCATGGCGGGTGAGCGAGAACCCCCGACGGGGGCGCTGGAACCATCACCGTCCCCTGTCCCGCCACCAGCAGCCGCCCGCTCGCTGCGCGCACCGCGAATCCATATACCGAGCCCGCCTCGCCAGCCGCCAGCCGCCACGCGCGCACGGTCAGGGTCCCGAACGCCGCCTGATCCAGCCGCGCCACCTCGCAGCGCAGGTCGCGCAGGGCCGCGATCACCCCGGGCCTGCGATACCCGGTCAGCGCCCCATGCAGCGCCGCCGCCTGCATCCCGTATTCGGCCCCGGTGACCGCCCCCAGCCGTCCGGCCGCCCGCAGCGGGTTGGCGAGGTCCAGGTGCGAGGTCGCGCGGCACAGCACCCCCCGCGCATCCCATCGCAGCGCCGCCTCCAGCAGGCACATCGCCCCTTGCTGGGGGATCAGGTCGCGGATCCGCGCGGCGCCGAGCACGGCGTCACCTCCACCCGCACCTGCCCGCCGAAAAGCCCCAGCGCCATCGCGTCGGGTTCCTCCCGCGCCAGCGCTTCCAGCAGCCGCAGTGCCCGTCCCGCCGGGTTGGCCGCCGCGATCTCCCGCAGCGCCGCCAGCCGCGGCATCCCGGCGTCCGGGTCCGCCGCTTCCGCGCGATGCGCCACGAGCAAGGTCGGTCCCGCCCCGTCCGCCGGCCCCAGCACCAGCCCCACCCCGCAGGCGAAGCAGGTGTCCCGGCACGCCGCCAGCGGTGGCGGCACCGGCAGGTCGTAGGCCACCAGCAGCACCGTGGCCGCGTCGGCGGCCACCTCGGAGGCCGCCCGCAGCAGCCCGGCGGCGAAGCTGCCGTCATGCCCGCTCAGGCTGGTGACCGGCTGCGCCGACCGGGTGGCGATGCTCCAGTATCCCGCCGCCGCGTTGTGGACCGAGTTGTGGAACTGGGTGGGCGAGACCTGCGGCGCCGGGCCGGCCAAGGTTTCCAGCAGCGCGCCCACCACCGCGGCGTCGCCGTTGGAACTGGCGAACACTCCGGGGATCGCCCCCGGCGCGATCCCCGAGCCGGCCTGCGCTTCCGCCGCCACCGCCAGCGCCAGCCGCACCGAGGCCGCGGCGCGCCGACGTTCGTTGGCGGCCAGCACCTCCGGCACCGGCAACGCCACCTCGGAGAAGTGGTACGGCGCCTCCTCGCGCAGCACCGCCTGCGCGGCCTGCCAGCCGGCCAGCCCCGGCATCCACACCCCGACCCCGCGCACCCGCACCGCGATCATGCCGCGCCCAGCACCAGGGAACAGTTGATGCCACCGAAGCCGAACGAGTTGCTCATCACCCGACGCACCGTCCCGACCTCGTTGGCCACCAGCAGCCGCGCCCCCAGCGCCGGGTCGGGCGCGTCCAGGAACAGCGCGCCCGGGCGCAGCCCGTGGCGGATGCAGAGCTCGGCGATCACCGCTTCCACGATCCCCGCGGCACCCAGCGTGTGGCCGGACCAGGCCTTGGTGGAACTGCACGGCGTCGCCGCGCCGAAGACCGTCAGCACCGCGGCGTCCTCCATCGCGTCATTGGCCTTGGTGCCGGTGCCGTGCAGGTTGATGTAGTCGATCGCCTCCGGCCCGAGCCGCGCCGCGTCCAGCGCCGCGCGCATCGCCGCCGCCGCGCCGGCCCCGTCGGGGCGCGGGGCGGACATGTGGTAGCCGTCGCTCGACGCCCCGGCCCCCAGCAGCGCCACGCCCTCGCCGTCCGGTTCCAGCAGGGCGAACCCCGCCGCCTCGCCGATCGACAGCCCGGCCCGGTCCGCCGCCCCCGGCCGGCATTGCGTGGACGAAATCAGCTCCAGCGCCGCGAAGCCGCGCAAGGTCATCCGGCACAGGCTGTCGGCGCCGCCCACCACCGCGGCATCCGCCAGCCCGGCCGCGATCAGCCGCTCGGCGTCGGCGAAGGCGCGCGCGGCGGAGGCGCAGGCGGTGGAGACCACGAAGGCCGGGCCTTCGAGGCCCAGCGCCGCGGCGGTGAAGCGGGCCAGGGCCGCCATGTCGTGGGTCTCGTCGTAGCGGAACCCGGCCGGCAGCCGGCCCTCGGCGTCGCGGGCACGGCAGGCCTCCTCGGCGGCCAGGACGCCGGAGGTGCTGGTGCCCACCACCACTGCGATCCGTCCGGCCCCGTGGCGGGCGCGGGCCCGCGCCACCGCCTCGGCGAACCCGTCCGCCCGCAGCGCGAGATCGGCGAGGCGATGGGTGCGGCAGTCGAACCGGGCCAGGGCAGCGGGCAGGCGATGCGCCTCCACCCCGTCCACCCGGCCGATATAGCCTTCGGTGAGGTCGAGGAAATCGCATGGCCGCAGCCCGGAGCGGCGGTCCCGCAACGCGGCCAGGGTGGCGGCGCGGCCGTGGCCCATGGCGCTGACCAGGGTGGTGGCGGACAGAACGAGCGGGCGGCGCGGCATCAGGCGGATCGGTCTCCCTCGGTTGGCGCGACCTCGCGCGGTCCGGCGAACAGGAACCCGCTCATCATCGCCGCCGCCGCGCCGATGACAACCGTCAAGCCGATCTGGCGCAACAGCGGCGTGCGCGCGGTCGCCAGCAGCCCGAAGGTCAGCAGGGTCATCGCGTTGCAGGTCAGGAGAGTGCGCAGGGTCCGCGCCCGCTCCTCGGCATCGGTCTGGGCGCGGGCGAAGAACA
>JAKBCO010000185.1 GCA_021807785.1 Pseudomonadota bacterium | reverse complement strand
AGCGGCTGTTCACCACCGCCTTCCATCTGGGGCAGATGCTGGAAGGCTACGAGCTGCTGCGCGAGGCCGCCCCCAGCCCCGCCCATATCGTGCCCGGGCACGACCCGGAGGTGATGCGCCGCTACCCCGCGCCCAGCCCGGCGCTGGAGGGGATCGTGGTGCGGCTGGACGTGCCGCCGCGGGGCTGACCGCCCGACGGTCATGCGTGACTTGCGGGCCCGCTCCGCCGCCCGTGCATGACCGACCCGAACCCACCGCGGCTATGCTCGCCCCAGTTGCAGAGGGGAAACGCCATGACACTCGCCATCCGCGACCTCACCCCGGGCTTCGTGGGCGAGGTCTCCGGCATCGACATCACCGCCCCGCTCGATCCCGGGCAGGTGGCCGCGCTGGAAGCGGGGATGGACCGCTACGCGGTGCTGGTGTTCCACGACCAGCGCCTGACCGACGAGCAGCAGATGGCGTTCACCCGCAATTTCGGCGCCATCGAGGATGCAAGAGGCGGCAATGTCACCCGCCCCGAGGAGCAGCGGCTGGCGAAGGGGATGAACGACGTCTCCAATCTCGGCCAGGACAACCGTCCGCTGGCGCGGGACGATCGGCGGCGGCTGTTCAACCTCGGCAACCAGCTCTGGCATTCGGACAGTTCCTTCCGCGCCATTCCGGCGAAGTATTCGCTGCTGTCCTGCCGGCTGCCGGCCACCAGCGGCGGGAATACCGAGTTCGCCGACATGCGCGCCGCCTACGACGCGCTGGACGAGGCGACGCGGGCCGAGATCGCGCCGCTGATCTGCGAGCATTCGCTGATCTATTCGCGTGGGTCGCTCGGGTTCACCGAACTCTCCGAGGCGGAGCGGGCGGCGTTCCGCCCGGTGCGCCAGAGCCTGGTGCGCACCCATCCGGTGAGCGGGCGGACGTCGCTCTATCTGTCCTCGCATATCGGGACCATCGTCGGCTGGCCGCGGCCGGAGGCGATGGCGTTCATCCGCGACCTCGCCGAGCACGCGACGGAGCCGCGCTTCGTTTATGCCCATCGCTGGCGGCAGTGGGATCTGGTGATGTGGGACAACCGGCAGACCATGCACCGGGTCCGCCGGTTCGATGACCGCCAGCCGCGCGACATGCGCCGGACCACGGTGGCGGGGGATGCGCCGACGGCCGAGCAGCTGGCGGCCTGAGCCCGCGCGGGGCGAAGCCCCGGCCCGCGCCCGGCGCATGGGTCCAGCCCGCTCCGCCCCTGGCCCCGTCATCGTAACGCTGCTTATCATAAGCGCGGAATCGTCCCCTGAAAGTGCCAGGCGTTGCCGGACTACCATCGCGACCTGCTGTTTCTGATCCACGACGTCGCCCGCCTGCTGCGGGTCGATGCCGACAAGCGGGCGCGGCTCCATGGCATGACCCGCGCGCAATGGGCGATCCTGATCTGGCTGCAACGCCAGCCCGGCCTGTCGCAGAAGGAACTGGCCGAGATCCTGGAAGTGGAGCCGATCACGGTGGCCCGGCTGATCGACCGGCTGGAGGCGCGCGGGGCGGTGGAACGCCGCCCCGATCCGCGCGACCGGCGCATCTGGCGCCTGCATCTCGGCCCGCCCTCGGCGGAGATGCTGGCCGAGATCGACCACCAGCGCGGCGAGATCACGAAGATGCTGCTGGCCGGGCTCGATCCCGCCACCCTGCGCGCCACCACCGACGCGCTGGTGACGATGAAGTCCAACCTGATGGCGGCGCGCCGCCTTGACCCCGACCCGGCCCCGGCCGCGTCGCAGCCGGAGACGGTCTGATGTCGCAATCCGCCACCACGCCGCGCGACGTGACCGAGGCCGCGCCGCGCCAGCGCATCAGCCGCCACGCGCTGGGGCCGATGCTGATGGTGGCCGGGGTGGTGGTGGTGGCGGTCGGCGCGCTGCTGTTCTGGCTCTGGGGCGGGCGCTACGTCTCGATCGACGACGCCTATGTCCATGCCGCCAAGGAGGCGCTGTCCACCGATGTCTCCGGCATCGTCGCCGAGGTGCCGGTGAAGGACGGCGAGCTGGTGCATAAGGGCCAGGTGCTGGTGCGGCTGGTGCCGACCCATTTCACCGTCGCGGTGGCGGCGGCGAGGGCCAATCTGCGCCAGACCGAACTCACCTTGCGGGCGATGCGCGCCGACTACCGGCGGATGCTGCGCGACGTGGACGTCAAGGCGGCCGATCTGCGCGCCGATCAGTCGAACTACGACCGCTACGCCAAGCTGGTGAAGAGCGGCGGCGTGACCCGCGCCCAGTATGACGATGCCCGCTTCAAGCTGGCCGCCGACCGGCAATCGGAGGAGGCGCTGCGGCTGCGCGCGGCGGTGCAGTTGGCCAAGCTCGGCGGCGCGCTCGATCTGCCGATCCATTCCCTGCCGGCCTATCAGGAGGCGCTGGCGGCGCTGGAACAGGCGCAGCTGAATTACGGGGACAGCGTGATCCGCGCCCCGTTCGACGGGGTGGTGACCAATGTCGATGCCACCCAGCCGGGGATGTATCTGCGCGCCGGCACCGCCGCGTTCGGCATCGTCTCCATCAGCGACGTCTGGGTCCAGGCCGATCCGAAGGAGACCGAGCTCACCTGGGTCAAGCCCGGCGATCCGGTGCGGGTCTCGGTGGACACCTATCCCGACCGGATCTGGAAGGGGGTGGTGGAGAGCATCGCCCCCAATTCCGGTTCGGAGTTCTCGATCCTGCCGGCGCAGAACACCTCCGGCAACTGGGTCAAGGTGGTGCAGCGCATCCCGGTGCGGATCCGGGTGGAGCGCAAGCCGGGCGACCCGGTGCTGCGCGCGGGCATGAGCGTGGAGGCCGACATCGACACCCACCATGTCCGGCACCTGTCCGAGCTGCTGCCGTGATCGAGATCACCGCCGGGGGCTTTCGCTTCCGGGCCCGCTTCGAGGAGGCGCTGGCGCCTGCCACCTGCCGGGCGTTCCGCGCCCTGCTGCCCTATCGGGAGCGCCTGATCCATGTCCGCTGGTCCGGGGAGGCGTGCTGGATTCCGCTGGGCGATACCGCGTTCGGGGTGGGGTATGAGAACGCCACCTCCTACCCCGCGCCGGGGCAGATCCTGCTGCATCCGGGCGGGGTGAGCGAGACCGAGATCCTGCTGGGCTATGGCGCGGCGCGGTTCGCCTCCAAGGTGGGCCAGCTGGCGGGCAATCATTTCCTGACCATCACCGAGGGGCTGGCCGAGCTGCCGGTCCTGGGGCGCAAGGTGCTGTGGGAGGGGGCGCAGGAGATCGTGTTCGGCGCGGGGTGAAGGCGGGCGCCCGAGCGGCCGGGCGGGGGTCATCCGGACGGCTTGGGTCATTCCTTGACACGGCGCGATGTTTCGCACGAGGCTGCGGCCGTCATATGCGCTCGCTTCGGCGCGATTTTTGTGGCTGGATAGCGACCGTGGGTGCGCCCATATCCCTGGTCCTCGCGTTGCGGAGATGCCCGTGCCGATGATTGACGACCGGTCCCGGCTTGCCGACGCGGCCGACCCTGATCTGCGTCGGAAGATCGGCGCCGACTGCGTATCGGCGTGGCCGCGGCGCGTCACCGATCGCGATCATCTCCCGGTTTACGTCCCGGATTCCGAGGCGCGGGCGACGGCGGGTCTGGCTGAAGCCGTGAATGACTACCTGCTTGGCGCCGCCCAGGCGCTGGCGTTCTTCCCGGACGGGATCGACGCGGAGAGCGCCGCCCTCGGGTCCGACTGGCAAGCCCTGACCGCGGATGGCCTGGCGGTGCGGGCAGATTTCGCGGTCGTCTTGCAAATCCTTGCGCAGCTCTGCGGCTCGGCGGACGAAGCGGTCACGTCCGACGGCGAACGAGAGACCGTCGGAGCCGGGCGCCAGCCGGCCGAGGCGGGACTCTGATTTGCCTGACGACGAAGATGCGGCGAAGCCGGAAATCGCCACCCCCGAGGTGGTCGCCCCGCTGCGATCGGCGGGATTCGATCCCGGGAACCCGGCGGCCGCGTCGAAGGCGTTGGAATTTTCGTTGATGATGTTCGGCGGCCCGCTTCCTCCGCCCGGGCTGCTTGACCAATACAACAAGGTCATGCCCGGCCTGTCGGACCGGTTGGTGGGGTGGGTCGAGCAGCAACGGGATTTCCGCCAGTCGCGGGAGCGGTTCCGCGATGAACGATCGCAAGCGAGAATGGATCGCGGGCAGATCATTGCCGCAGCCGTCGCGATCATCGGCTTGATACTGACGGCGGGGGTGGGTGTTTTCGGCAACCCCTTCGTCGCGGCGACCATGGCCATCGTCAGCATAGGCGGGCCGACCGCGGCGGGTTTCCTCGCCCGCCGCGGCGTTGCGCCGAAACCGGGCGCTGTCCCGGCGAACCCGCGAGCTGATGCGTCCGTGCCGACGCGGCCGGCTTCGCCCCACGCGCCGGAATGATATCGACCGCCTTCGTTCGGATCAGCCGGCGATGAACCCGCCGCCCAGCACCCGCTCCCCGGCATAGGCGACACAGGCCTGGCCTGGCGCGGGCAGGGCCGGGGACTCGAGCGTCACCTCGGCGGTCCCGTCGGGGCCCGGGCACACAAGGGCGGGGCGCAACGCGTCGCGTCCGCGTAGCTTCACCGCGCAGCGCCAGCCCTCGGCGGGGGCGGCGGCCAGCCAGTTGGTCTCGCGCAGGCGCACCCGGGTGGTGCCGGTCGTCCGCGGCCCCACCACCACCCGTCGCGCCGGCGCGTCCAGCGCCACCACCACCTGGCCCTGGGCGGAGGGGGGCAGGCGGCGCGCCTGACCCACGGTGAAACGGGCGATGCCGTCATGCCGGCCCAGCACCGCGCCGGCGCCGTCCACCACCTCGCCCGGTTCCAGCGCGTCGGGGCGCAGCCGGCCCGCCACCTCGGCGTAGCCGCCGGTCGGCACGAAGCACAGGTCCTGGCTGTCGGGCTTGGCGGCGACCGGCAGGCCGAGCCGCGCCGCCTCGGCCCGCACCGCCGCCTTGTCCGCCATCGCCCCCAGCGGGAACAGGCAGGCGGCCAGCTGCGCGCGCGTGGTGGCGAACAGGAACCAGCTCTGGTCGCGCGCCGGATCGCGCGCGCGCCAGAGTTCCGGACCGTCGGCGCCATCGACCCGGCGGACGTAATGGCCGGTGGCCAGATGCTCGGCGCCGAGGCCCTGGGCGAGGGCCACGAGGTCGGTGAACTTCACGCTCTGGTTGCAGCGCACGCAGGGCACCGGGGTCTCCCCGGCGGCGTAGCGGGCGGCGAAATCCTCGATCACCGCGGCGCGGAACCGGGCTTCGGCGTCGATCACGTAATGCGGGATACGAAGCCGTTCGGCGACGCGGCGCGCGTCGGCGATGTCCTCGCCGGCGCAGCAGGCCCCGCGCCGGCCGGTCGCGGCGCCATGGTCGTAGAGTTGCAGGGTGACGCCGATCACCTCGTGCCCGGCCTCGGCCAGCAGCCCGGCGGCGACCGCGCTGTCCACCCCGCCCGACAGCGCGGCCAGGATGCGCATGGCTACCCGTCCAGCAGGTTGCGGGTGCCGGCGGGCAGGCGCACCACCAGCCCGTCCAGCGCCTCGGTGATGACGATCTGGCAGCCGAGGCGCGAGGTCTCGGTCAGGCCGAAGGCGAGGTCGAGCATGTCCTCCTCGTCCTCGGTGGGGCGCGCGAGGCGGGCGAACCAGGCCGGATCGACGATCACGTGGCAGGTGGAGCAGGCGAGCGAGCCTTCGCAGGCGCCCTCGATATCCACCCCGTGCTTGTGGGCGACTTCCAGCACCGAGAGCCCGAGCGGGGCATCCACTTCGCGGTGGGTGCCGTCGCGGTCGATGAAGGTCATTTTCGGCATCAGAACATCCGGTCAGGCGGCGGCGGGGCGCGGTTCGGGCGCGGGGGTAGAGCAGCCGCCCGGGCCGCGCAAGGCGCCGGCGAGCCGGGCGGCGATGGCGGGATAGGCGGCGGCGAAGGCCGCGACCGCGGCCGCGGTCGCGTTCCAGGGCAGGGAGACGCGGATCGCCTGCCCGGCCAGCGCGCCCAGCCCCATCGCCGCCAGCACATGGCTCGGCGCCACCTTGCCCGAGGAACAGGCAGCACCGGCGCTGACCGCGATGCCGGCCAGATCGAGCGCGATCACCTGCGCATCGGCGCGCACCCCGGGCAGGGCGAGGCAGGCGGTGTTGGCCAGGCGCGGGGCGCCGGACGCGAGGGCGACGGCGCCGGCGGCCTCGGCGGCGGCGATCACGGCGTCGCGCAGCTTGGCGAGGCGGGCCATCTCGGCCGGGCCGGCGGCGAAGGCGGCCTCGGCGGCGGCGGCCAGCCCGGCGATGGCGGCCAGCGGCGGGGTGCCGGCGCGCCAGCCGCCCTCCTGCCCGCCGCCGGCGAGCAGCGGGCGGGGCGCGCCGGCGATCG
>JAKBCO010000184.1 GCA_021807785.1 Pseudomonadota bacterium | reverse complement strand
AGGCGGAACCGAAATCCATTCCGCTGGTGCTGCGGCTGGGAGATCTTTACATCCAGGACCATCAGCCGGACAAGGCGCAGGGGCTGGTGCGGGAGATGTCGCCGGCGGCGCTGCCGGGCCCGGCGCTGCTGGGGTTGCAGGCCGCGGCCCAGCTCGCCGCGCATGACGAAAAGGCGGCCGAGACCACGCTGACGGCGCTGCTGACCGCCGAGCCGCACGCGCTGGTGGCGCGACGCGAACTGGCCGCGCTCAAGATCAAGGACGGCGACTACGCGACCGCGCGCGACCTCATCAAGGCGGGGATCGGTCTCAGCCCGAACGACTACCAGCTCTACCTGGACTACGCGCTGATCGACCTGAAGGCGAAGAACCTGGACGCGGCGATCGCCACCGCGCGCACCCTGCGCGACCAGGACCAGGGCTTCGCGGCGTTGCAGGCGCTGACCGGGGACGTGGCGATGGCGGCCAATCAGCCGCAGCAGGCGCTCAAGGAATACAGTGATTCCTTCTCGATCGCACCGTCGCTGCTGCTGGCGGCGCGGATCGCCGGCGTCTATGAGCGGGAGGGCCACCCGGCCAAGGCGGCCGACGAGCTCAAATCCTGGCTCAAGACCCACCCCGATGACGTGAACGCGATGCGGCTGGTCTCCGGCATCGATATCGCCCGCAAGGACTACGCCGAGGCCAAGCTCTATCTGAAACAGATCCTGGCCAAGGCGCCGCATGACGGGCCGACCCTGAACAACCTCGCCTGGATCGACCAGAAGCTGGGCGAGGCCAAGGAGGCGCAGACCTACGCCGAGGAGGCCTATACCCTCGCCCCGGGCGCCGAGACCGCCGATACGCTGGGCTGGATCCTGGTCAATGGCGGCAACCCCGCCCGCGGCGTGATCCTGCTGCGTCAGGCCCATGCCGGCTCGCCCGATCCGCGCATCGCCTATCATTTCGCGGTGGCGCTGAACGACACCGGCGATCATCTGGCGGCGATCCCGCTGCTGCGCCAGGTGGTGGCCTCGAAAGCGCAATTCCACGAAAAGGCGGATGCAAAGGCGCTGCTGACCAAGCTGACCAAGGGGTCGTGACCGCGCCGATCCGGCTGCTGAGTTTCAGCACCCTCTACCCCAACGCCGCCCAGCCGACGCATGGCGTGTTCGTCGAGAACCGCCTGCGCCAGCTGGCCGCCAGCGGACAGGCGGAGGTGCGGGTGCTGGCGCCGGTGCCGTGGTTTCCCTCCGCCTCGCCCCGGTTCGGCGCCTGGGCGGTCCATGCGCGGGCGCCGCGGGCGGAGATCCGGCACGGGCTGGAGGTTGCGCATCCGCGGTTTCCGGTGATCCCGAAGCTCGGGATGACCCTGGCGCCGTGGCTGCTCTATCGCGCGGCGCTGCCGGCGGCACGGCGGCTGGCGCGCGGGTTCGGCGCGCAGGCGATCGACGCGCATTACATGTATCCCGACGGGGTGGCCGCGGTCTGGCTGGGCCGCGCGCTGGGGCTGCCGGTGGTGGTGACGGCGCGCGGGACCGATGTGAACCTGATCCCCCGCCACGCCCTGCCGCGGCGGTTGATCCAGGGCGCGATCGCCGGCGCGGCGGGGCTGATCGCGGTCTCGGCGGCGCTGAAGGCGGCGCTGGTGGCGCTCGGGGCGCCGGACGCGAAAGTGACGATGCTGCGCAACGGGGTCGATCTGCGCCTGTTCCGCCCGCCCGAGGACCGCGCCGCCGCCCGCGCCGCGCTGGGCCTCGAAGGGCCCACCCTGCTTTCGGTGGGCCATCTGATCGAACGCAAGGGCCACGACCTGGCGATCGCCGCGCTGGCCGACCTGCCCGGCTGGTCGCTGCTGATCCTGGGCGAGGGGCCGGAGCGCGGACGGCTGGAAGCCCTGGCGGCGGCGCCGTCGGTCGCCGGACGGGTGCGGCTGCTCGGCGCCCGCCCGCACGCCGACCTGCCGGCGATCTACGGCGCCGCCGACCTGCTGGTGCTGGCGTCCTCCCGCGAGGGCTGGGCCAACGTGCTGCTGGAAGCGATGGCCTGCGGCACGCCGGTGGTGGCCTCCGACATCTGGGGCAACCCGGAGGTGGTGCGCGCGCCGGCGGCTGGTCGGATCGTGCCGCGCGCGCCGGCCGCCATCGCCGCCGGCGTGCGCGACCTCGCCGCCGCCATGCCGGACCGCGCCGCCACCCGCGCCTATGCCGAGGGCTTCGGCTGGGAGCCGACCACCGAGGGCCAGCTGGCGCTGTTCCGCCAGGTCATCGCGCGGGCGGAAACAGCGGCCCGATAGGCGGCGGCGCGTCCAGCACGGGATCGAGCGGGTTGCCCCAGAACCGGTTGCCGGCGCGGGCGAGCAGCAGCAGGTCCGGCTTGATCCAGGCCAGCGCCCGGGCCCGCGCCGCCGGGGAGGCCGGCCCGCCGGTGAGGATCAGGCTGCGCAGCGCCGGCAGCGCCTCCCGCCGCTTCCGGGGTGCGGCCAGGGTCTCCAGCGCCGCGGCCGGCAGGATCAGCACGCTGGCGGCAAAGGCGGCGGCTTCGGCGAGCGGGTCGGCTTCGGTGGCGGCGAAGCGGGCGATGTCGGCGCGCGCGGCGGCCCAGGGGGCGGGGGGCGTGCCGGCCACCAGCACCGCGTCGGCGGGACGGAAATCGGCCCAGAGCAGCAGGTCGGCGCGCGCGGCGGGGCCGGGGCCGGCGAGGGCGTCGAAGCGGGCCCGGGCGGCAGCGGGATCGGCCGCGACCGTCGCCGCCAGCGCCGCCCAGCCGGCGGGCGCGGGGCGGGCGAGCGGGGTGAGGGCGCGCAGGAAGGCCCAGGCGTTGGTGGTGGCAATTCGTTCCGGGTGGGGGATGAGGAGCGGGGCGGGCATGGGGGATTGATCGGGGGCGGGGGGGCCTGTATATGCCGGCTCCCGCCTGGACGGGGCCATAGCTCAGTTGGGAGAGCGCCTGAATGGCATTCAGGAGGTCAGGGGTTCGACTCCCCTTGGCTCCACCAATTTCCTCGCAAGTCCAAGCACTTATACCGAGGGGACGCGACGGTTCGGGCGTCCATCTCGGAAACCCATGAAACCCGGACCATCCGCGGACCAACGACAAGGCGCTACGAAACCTGCGGATCCGGTGGCCGCCCCCCAGTCAGCAGGCGCGCAGCCCAGCAACGGCCGGGGCGCCTAGCCGACCAGGCGGAGGTCAGGACGACCCGGGGGCTCCGCGACGGCCGCGATAGGGGTGCCCCAAAGGTCGGCTTCCACCGCTGCGACCGCCTGACGTTGAAGGTCGGCGAAGGCGCCCTCGATCGCCGCAATCGCGGCGGGGGGCGCGTCGGGCGCGCGGAGCAGCTTAGGGCGCGTCATCACTTCAGCCAAATCTCTGCGGCGACGTATCAGCCCCAAGTAGGAGTGTCCTCTGCCCGTCCAATTGGGGTGGCGGCGCATGACGAGAAGACGATCGATGCGCGTGTCGATCGGCTGATCGCTGCCGCGGCATCTGGCGCCGCGCCGGCTGGAGTCTGTCGCCGGCTTCGTTGGGGCGGTGACGGATTCCGTGACGACACCTGTGGATTCGTGGACGACCCCCTCCGGGGTCACCTGCTGGCGGGGTGTGTCAGAGGGGGTTGCTCATAATTCGGCAGCCGCAGCGGCAGAAGGCAGAGGATTCAATCTTTCCTAATGGTCGCGAACGGCGGCGCCGAGGTCAGGCCCAGCGGCGCGCGGACCGCAACCAACCCTCGATGCGGCGGGGCGTCAGCGTGCCGCAGTTTCCGTCACCGCAAGGGATATTCTAACCGTTGTTAGAAAATGCGTTAAGTCTGTTGGCACGCATTCGAAATACGATCTGGCCTCTGGGCTGACAACGTGACATAACCTTGCCTCTGTAACTCAGAAGGGGAGAAACGTGATGCCTATCATTCTGATCGAAACTCGTGCTGACTGGATCGCAGACCCGGCAGCCGTCATTGAAGCCGTGTACTCAGCGGTACAAACCGCTCTGAAAGTCCCCGACTGGGACCGGACGGTACGATTGGTGGAGCATCAACCTGGTCATTTTCCGCCACCGCCAGGCAAAGGCGAGCGGTTCACCTTGGTTGGAGTAACGATGATTCATGGCCGATCACTGGACGCCAAGCGTGCACTCTACGCAGGCGTAGTTCGCAATCTGGCGGCGATCGGTGTGCCTCCGACCGACACCATGATCTATCTTGACGAAATTCCTCTGGACAACCTGGCGATTTTTGGTCCTCAGCCTGCGTCCGAAGTCGAACTCGGTTTCGAGGTCGCGGTCTGACATCGCAAGGAGTTCGACATTTCGGTTGAGCCGGATTCAGTCCACCAATGGGCAAGTTTCCGATGCTGCGGAAGGCCCCACTACAAAGATCGATCGGTTCTTCGCTGTTCCGGGTGGGGTAGCGTGCCCGCCCGGCAGCCCGGGGCAAGGTGCCCGACCTGCGCGAGTCTGGCGCCCTGCTCGCCACAATCCGGCGGGCCGAAGCCAGTGCCGGCGCGCTGCGGCTGACCGCGGCCAACCAGACCGCCCTACGCTCGGCCCTGGAAGCCGGAGGCATCGAATTCATCGACCAGAACGGCGGCGGCCCGGGCGTGCGGCTGCGGGCACCGCTCCCTTGACCATCGCTGCCGTCAGGCTCAGTTTCGCCCCGTGATCGTCAGCTTCCGCCACAAGGGCTGCGCGAGTTGTTCGACCAGGACAGCGCCGCCGGCCTTCGCCCCGGCTTGGCGGAGCGATACCGCGCCCGCCTCGCGGCCCTGAATGGCATTCCGGCGGTCACGGGTTCGCCTCCCCTTGGCTCCGCCAGCGACCCGCCGCCTCACACCCCCAACTGCGTCGCCAGATCCCCGATATCCGCCGCCACCACGTCCCACGCCTGCTCGGCCGCGTAATCCCGCTTCTGATGCGGCCCGTACTCCCCCGGCCGCGGAAAGAACGCGGTCATCAGCCCGCACCCCCGCGCCGCCGCCAGATCCCCGTTATGCGCCGCCGCCATCATCACCTGCCCCGGCGCCAGGTCCAAAAGCCGCGCCACCCCCAGATAGGTCTCGGGGTCCGGCTTGTAATGGCCGAACAGATCCGAGCCGAACACCATGTCCCACGGCAGGCCCGCGTGCTTCGCCATGTTGGTCAGCAGCGAAACATTGCCGTTCGACAGCGGCCCGATGATGAACCGCCGCTTCAGCCGCGCCAGCCCCGCCACCGCATCGGGCCACGGCCGCAGCCGATGCCACCCGCGGTTGATATGCGCCAGATCCGCCTCGGTCAGCCCGGCAATCCCGAACTCCGCCACCAGCCGGTCCAACGAGGCGCGATGCAGATCGTCAAGCCGGGTCCAGCCCACCGCCCCCTCCCGCACAAGCTGCATCGAAGGGTGATAAGCCGCCCGCCAGGCATCCACCAATCCGGCCCAGTCCGCCACAATCCCCCGCGCCGCTCCGAACGCGGCCAGCTCCGCGATCAGGCTCGACCGCCAGTCCACCACCGTCCCGAAGGTGTCGAACACGATCGCCACCGGCATCACACTGGCCGCCATCGCCGCCTCCCGTTATGTCGGGGGCAGTATGCACGCGCCCGCGCCCCTGACCATGCCGCCATGAAAATCAAGCTGCGCCCCGAACGGGCGCCGCGCTGGCTCGCGCGCCTGATCTCGCTCTACCTGCGCTTCGTGATGCGAACCACGCGCTGGACCATGGTCGGCGCCGAAAACCTCGCCCCCTACCTGCGCGAGGCGAACGTCATCGTCGCCTTCTGGCACGAACGCCTGGCGGTGATGCCGGCCTTCTGGCTGCACTGGATCGCCCAGGTGCCGCCCGGCAGCATCCGTATCCACCTGCTGGTCAGCCCCCACCGCGACGGCCAGCTGATCGCCGATATCCTGCGCCCGTTCGGAATGGAAAGCATCTCCGGCTCTTCCAACCGCCGCGCCGTGGCGGGACTGAAAGCCGCCCGCGACAACCTCGGCCCCGGACATATCGTCAGCATCGTCCCCGACGGCCCGCGCGGCCCCGCCTTCTCCACCGCCCCCGGCGTCGCCGCCCTCGCCGCCCTCACCGGCCGCCCCATCCTGCCCATCTCCGCCCAAACCACCCGCCGCCGTCGCACCAAAACCTGGGACCACATGATCGTCCCCCTCCCCTTCGCCCGCGGAACCCTCGCCTGCGGCCCCGCCATCTTCGTGCCCCGCCACGACGCCATCTCCACCCTCCCCCAGATCGCCGCTGCCATCACCGAAGCCGCACGACAGGCCGACCTGGGATGCGGGTTGTGATGAGGGTGCGAGGGGCGGGAAGGCCAGGGGGGCGATGCCCCCCTGGACCCCCCGCCAGGGGGGTGGCCCCCTGGACCGCCAAGAGTTTTGGTTCGGAGCGGGAGGGGGCGGGCGCGAGGCCGGGTGGGCGCGGGCAACCAGCGGGCATTTCTGCCCGCTG
>JAKBCO010000183.1 GCA_021807785.1 Pseudomonadota bacterium | reverse complement strand
CGGCGTGTTCACCAACACCGTACCGATTGATGCCTATCGCGGCGCCGGCAAGCCGGAAGCGAACTACCTGATGGAGCGGTTGGTCGAAGCTGCCGCCCGCACCCTCGGCGCCGACCCGTTCGATTTGCGACGGCGGAACCTGGTCGCCACGTTTCCCTACCGCAAGGCGCTCGGAACCGAGATCGACAGCGGCGATTTCCGCGCCAACCTGGACGCTGCCGAGGCTGCCGCCGACCGCCCCGGCTTTGCCGCCCGGCGCGCGGCGGCAGCGGCGCGGGGGATGCGACGCGGACTGGGGGTGGGCTGCTACCTCGAGACCGCCCGCGGCCAACCCAACGAAGCCGCCGCCCTCCGCTTCGACCCCGACGGCCGGATCGCGCTGCTGGTGGGCACGCAATCGACCGGGATGGGCCATGAGACCGCCTATACCCGCCTCGCCGCGCGGCTTCTGGGACTCCCGGAGACCATGTTCCGCTATGTGCAAGCCGATACCGATCAGGTGGCAACCGGCGGCGGGCATGGTGGCGCTCGGTCGATGCATCTGGGCGGAACCGCGATGGGACTGGCCATCGCCGCCCTGCTGGACCGCGCCCGTCCGCTGGCGGCGGCGCTGTTGCAGACGCGCCCGGACGCGCTGCGCTACCGCGACGGGGCGTTCCGCGCCGATGATGGGCGCGCGGTGGCGCTGCCCGCCATCGCCGCCGAACCTGCCAACCGGGGCGCACTGGACACCAGGGCCGAAAATCGCTGCGACCGCTTCACCTTCCCTTCCGGCTGCCATGTGGCGGAGGTCGAGCTGGACCCGCAGACCGGAGCGCTCCGCCTCGTCCGCTACCTCGCGGTCGATGATTTCGGCACCCTGCTGGAGCCGGCGATCACCGCGGGCCAGGTGCAGGGCGGGCTGGCACAAGGGATCGGCCAGGCGCTGTTCGAGCGCACCGTCTATGACCCGACCACCGGTCAGTTGCTGTCGGGCAGCCTGATGGACTACGCGCTGCCGCGCGCGGACGACCTGCCGGCGCTGGACGTCGCTCTGTTCGAGCGGGCGAGCACGGCGAACCCGCTCGGGGTAAAGGGATCGGGCCAGGCTGGCGCCATGATCGCGCCGCAGGTGGTGATGGCGGCGGTGCTGGACGCGCTTGGCACCCCGGGTCCGGAGATGCCGGCGACCTCGGAGGCGGTGTGGCGGGCGCTGCGGGGCGCTGGTGCTGCCGGAGGGGATTGAACTCTCGACCTCCCCCTTACCAAGGGGGTGCTCTACCACTGAGCTACGGCAGCGCCGCCACGCGGCCGGCGGGGTATAGCCGCCGCGCGGCACGGCGCGCAAGCAGGCCATTCCCCGCCCCGCGCCGCCCCGGTAACATCCCGGTCCCCGCCGGAGCTCGCCGATGCCCCCCCCCATCTCGCGCCGCAAGCGCGCCATCGCCACCGTCACTCTCTCCGGCAACCTGCCCGACAAGCTCGAAGCCGCCGCCCGGGCCGGATTCGACGGGGTAGAAATCTTCGACGCCGACCTGCTGACCTTCGACGGCACGCCGGCTGATATCCGCCGCATCGCCGCCGACCTCGGGCTCGAGATCCCGCTCTGGCAGCCGTTCCGGGATTTCGAGGCGGTGCCGGCCGACCGCTTGGCCCGGAACCTGGACCGCGCCGAACGCAAGTTCGACGTTATGGCCGCTCTCGGCGCGCCGCTGATGCTGGTCTGCTCGTCGGTCGCCCCGGACTCCCTGCCCGATGACGCCCGTGCCGCCGCCGACCTCGCGGCGCTCGCCGAACGCGCCGCCGCGCGCGGCCTTGCCGTCGGCTTCGAGGCACTCGCCTGGGGCCGGCACATCAACCGTTGGCGCCACGCCTGGCGGATCGTGCAACAGGCGGCGCATCCCGCGCTGGGGCTCATCCTCGACAGTTTCCATGTGCTGGCGGCCGGCGACGATCTGGCCGGGCTGGCCGAAGTGCCCGCCTCCAAACTCGCTTTCGTCCAGCTCGCCGACGCACCGGCCCTGTCGATGGACGTGCTGTCCTGGAGCCGTCATTTTCGCCTGTTCCCCGGCCAGGGCGCGTTGCCGGTGGCGAAGTTCCTGACCGATGTGCTGGCGGCCGGCTACGCCGGTCCGCTGTCGCTGGAAATTTTCAACGACGACATGCGCGCTGCCCCCGCGCGGCTGACCGCGCGCGACGGGCTGCGCTCGCTGATCCTGCTGGAAGCCGAGGCGCGCCCCTCCGTCCCGGCCGCCGCCTTGCCGCCGCCTGCCGCCTATGGGGGGATCGAGTTCCTGGAATTCGCGGTCGATGCCGAAAGCCGCGCCGAACTCGCCCGCTTTCTCGGCACGCTCGGCTTCGCCTATGCCGGCCAGCACCGTTCCAAGGCGGTGGAACTCTATCGACAGGGTCGCGCCAACCTGATCTTGAACGCTGAACCCGACAGCGCCGCGGCCGAGCATTTCCACCTGCACGGCCCCTCGGTCTGCGCCATGGCGTTCCGGGTCGATGACGCGGCGCGGGCGGAGGCGCGCGCCACCGCCCTTCTGGCCCCGCCTTGGCACGAGCGCACCGGCGCCGGCGAGCGCCAACTGCCGGCGGTACGCGCCCCTGACGGCACGCTGATCTTCCTGGTCGGCGCCGATGCCTCCGAGCGGAGTCTCTACGAAGACGATTTCGTGCTGGACCCGACCCTGGCCGCCCCGCCGCCGCTGCTGGAGCACATCGATCACGTCGCCCAGGCGTTGCCGGCCGGGCGGATGGACAGTTTCGTGCTGTTCTACAAAGCGGTCTTCGGCCTGCTCCCGCAGGCGCTGGTGGAGATGGCCGACCCGTATGGGCTGATCCGCTCCCGCGCCCTGGTCGATGCGGCGGGAACCATTCGCCTGCCGCTCAACATTTCGGAAAGCCGGGAGACCGCAACCGGGCGCTTCGTCTCCGCCTATGCCGGCGCCGGGGTGCATCACATCGCCTTCGGCTGCACCGATATCGAGGCGGCGGTGAACGGGCTGCGCGCGCGCGGGGCGCGGATGCTGCCGGTGCCGCCGGCCTATTACGAGGATCTGGCAGGCCGGCTCGATGTGGCGCCCGCAGAACTGGAACGGCTGCGCGGGCTGGGCCTTCTCTACGACCGCGACGAGGGCGGCACCTATTACCAAGCCTACACCGCCGCCTTCCAGGACCGGTTCTTCTGCGAGATCGTGCAGCGCGATGGCTATGGCGGATTCGGCGCCGCCAACGCAGGCGCGCGACTGGCCGCCCAGGCGCAGCGGCGCGCCGATTCCGAACTCGCCGCCCGGCTTGCCCTGCTGTAGGAGCCCCGCCCATGTCCAAGTTCCAGTCGCTGCGCTGCGAGATCGTCGATCATATCGCCACCGTGACGCTCGACCGTCCGCCGGTGAACGCGCAGCTGCGCGCCACCCAGGACGAGATCGCGCTCTGCTTCGATGAGTTGTCTGACATGCCGGAGGCGCGGGTGGTGATCCTGACCGGCGCCGGGCGGGTGTTCTCGGCCGGGGCTGACATCAAGGCCCGCGCCGCCGCCGCGCCGGTACCGGGCGGGGACCGCCAGCATCTGCGCAGCGCGCGCGAGAGCTATCACGCCATCATGGAGTGCGCGAAGCCGGTGATCGCCGCCGTCAACGGGCCGGCGCTGGGCGCGGGTCTGGCGCTGGTGGCCAGCTGCGACATCCTGCTGGCCGCCGAGGAGGCCGAGCTCGGCCTGCCAGAAGTCACCGTCGGGCTGATGGGCGGTTGCCGGCACGCCATGCGCCTGCTGGGGCATTCCGCGGTGCGGCGGATGATGTTCACCGGGGAGCGGCTAAGCGGGGCCGAACTCTACCGCCGCGGCGTGGTGGAGGCCTGCGTCCCACTGTCCGAGTTGATGCCGGCGGCGCGTGCCATTGCGACGCGGATCGCCGCCCTCAGCCCGACCGCGGTGCGGATGGCCAAACACTCCCTGAACACCATCGCCGAGATGTCGCTGCGTGACGGCTACCGGTTCGAACAGGACATGACCATGGCGCTGGCGCGCACGCCGGACGCGATGGAGGCGAAGCGGGCATTCCTGGAAAAGCGTGCCCCGGTCTTCCGCGACGCGGGGTGACATGCCGCTTGCCTTCCGTCTTTTCTCTCGCTATCAATGCCATCACTGCCATCATTCCTGCCGGGGTCCCGCCTTGTCCGCCAGCCTCAGCGTCCGCAATCTGGAGCCCGAGATCGTCGGCCGGCTGAAGCGCCGCGCGGCGGCGCATGGTCGGTCGGCCGAGGCCGAGTTGCGGGAGATTCTGCGCACGGCCCTGGCCGGGGAGCCGGAGCCCGGGTTCGCCGATCTTGCCGCCGAGTTGCGTGCCCTGACCGCCGGGCGCCGGCACACGCCGGCGGAGGTTCTGCTGCGCGACGCGCGTGACGGGCGCTAGCGGTGGCCGCCTATGTGGTGGATGCCTCCGTCGCGATCAAATGGGTGATCGCCGAACCGGGCACCGAGGCGGCGCTCGCGTTGCTGGGCCATGAGCTGATCGCGCCCGATCTGTGGGTCGCGGAGTGCGCCGATATCCTGTGGCGCAAGCAGCGGCTGGGAGAGATCAGCGCGCAGGAGGCGGGGCTGGCGGCACGGCTGCTGGAGCGGGCGGAGATCGACCTGGTGCCGATGCGCAGGCTGCTGGACCGCGCGACCGCGCTGGCGATCGCGCTGGATCATCCGGCCTACGATGCGACCTACCTGGCGCTGGCGGAAACGACCGGGCGCACCTTCGTCACTGCGGATCCGCAGCTGGCCCGCAAGGCCGCCGGCGGCGCGGCGCGGGTACTGACCCTGACCGATTTCGCCGCCTGACCCCACATCCCACCCTTCCCAACTCCGGAGCCCCGATGCGCGACTTCCACCTCCCCGGCCGCAGTCAGGTCTATGCCACCCAGGCCATGGCGGCCACCTCCATGCCCGCCGCCACCCTCACCGCGCTCGATGTCCTGCGCGCCGGCGGCAACGCCCTCGACGCCGCGGTCGCCGCCGCCGCCGTGCTCTGCGTGATCGAACCCCAATCTACGGGCATCGGCGGGGATTGCTTCTGCCTCTACGCCCCCGCCGGCGCCGGCAAGGTGATCGCCCTCAACGGCTCCGGCCGCGCCCCCGCCGCCGCCAGCATCGACTGGTATGAATCCCAGGGCATCGCCGAGATCGAGAACACCTCGGCCCATTCCGTTACCGTCCCGGGCGCGATCGACGCCTGGGCCACGCTGCTCGCCGCGCATGGGCGCAAGGGGCTGGACGAACTGCTCCAGCCGGCCATCCGCTTCGCCGCCGAAGGCTGGCCGGTCGCCGACAAGGTCGCCTGGGACTGGGCCCGGCTGGAAGGCAAGCTGCGCCGCAACGATGCCGCCTCGTTCCTGCCGGACGGCGCCGCGCCGCGCCCGGGCACGCTGTTCCGCCAACCCGCGCTGGCGGAAACCCTGCGCGCGATCGCCCGCCACGGCCCCAAGGCGTTCTACGAAGGCAGTGTGGCCGCCGACATGGTCGCCGCCCTGCGCGCCCGCGGTGGGCTGCACACCGAGGTGGATTTCGCCGCCGGCCTCGGCGGGTCGAATTTCGTGGACCCGATCACCCTCGCCTGGCGCGGGTTCGATGCGTATCAATGCCCGCCCAACGGGGTCGGCGTGGCGGCGCTGATGATCCTCGGCATCCTCGACGGGCTGCCGACCCCGCCCGACGGCCCGATCTCCGCGCTGCGGTTCCACCGCCATATCGAAGCCGCCCGGCTCGCCTACCGCGACCGCAACGCCTTCGTCGCCGACCCGTCGCAGGTGGACGTTCCGGTCCGGCACCTGCTGGATCCCGCCTATCATGCCGCGCTGCGCGCCCTGATCGACGACCGCGCCGCGCTGCGCGACCTGCCTGCCGCCGGCGAGGCGGTGCTGCCGCGCCACCGCGACACCGTCTATCTCTGCGTCGTGGACCGCGACGGCAATGCGTGCAGCTTCATCAACTCGCTGTTCGAGGGCTTCGGCTCCGGCATCCTGGCCCCAGGATCGGGCGTGATGCTGCAGAACCGCGGCTTCGGCTTCCGCGTCGAACGCGGCCATCCGAACTGCATCGCACCAGGCAAGCGCCCGCTGCACACCATCATCCCGGGGATGCTGATGCGGAATGGCGCGGCGGTGATGCCATACGGCGTGATGGGCGGCTTCTTCCAGCCGATGGGCCATTCGCTGTTCCTGACCAACCATTTCGAGTTCGGCCTCGATATCCAGGAAGCGATGGACGCGCCGCGGCTGATGCCGATCGGCGGCAAGGTGCAGGTGGAACGCGGCATCCCGCCGGCGATCTGCGACCAGCTGAGCCGGCTCGGTCACACGCTGGAGCTGGTCGAGCGGCCGCATGGCGGCGCCCAGGCGATCTGGATCGATCGCGCCCGCGGCGTGCTGGTGGCCGGCTCCGAGCCGCGCAAGGACGGCTGCGCGCTGG
>JAKBCO010000182.1 GCA_021807785.1 Pseudomonadota bacterium | reverse complement strand
CGGGCCGCGCGGTCCGTGGCCACTGGGGCATCGAGAACCGCCTGCACTGGGTGCTGGACGTCACCTTCAACGACGACCAGTCCCGCCTGCGAAAGGGCTTCGGGGCCAAGAACATGGCCGTCGTCCGTCACTTCGCCCTCAACCTCGTCCGCGCCGCCACGGATAAAAAGTCCGTCAAGCTGCGCCGCAAAGTCGCAGGCTGGGATACAGCCTACCTGGACGGCATCCTCAACGAGAAGATCAGATGAACTTGGATTCGTGGCCCTGATGACGGGGCGACGGGGGCCGCGACGGGCGGTGGCGGAGCTGGTGGCGGGATGCGGGGAGGCTGGTCAGGAACGAGTGGGTGAACACGGCAGCGGGGATTTCATGGCTCAAGCAGGTTTGACTGCCGACCCCACGCATCGCCGCGCTTGACACCACCCCCGCCCCCGGCGCGGTGGCCGCCCGGCGGGGCCGACCGCCATCGGGCGGGCCAGCAGATCGATCCCGACTCGGCGGCGGCGGGCGTCACCGAAAGGGCCGCGGCCGGGCGGGGATCGGCGGCATCGGGGGAACTCCGCGCCGGGCGGGGCAGCGAGGCTGGGCGCGATGGAGCCGCGCAATGGGAGGGATGGGTGCATGTGGTACGGCTCGCGTCGGCCATGATGGGCGCGCGCGACCTCGGCCCCAGTACCGAGCGGCGCTTCCGTTCAGAACCACCCCGCTTTGTCCACCACGTTGACGAGCGGGGTCCCGCCGGCGAAGGCGCGGGCATTGGCGGCCAGCACCGCGTAGCGCCTTTGGTCGAGCTCCGGCCCGTAGCCCGCGGTATGCGGCGTGATCAGGACCCCGGGCAGGGTCCAGAGCGGGTGGTCGGCGGGCAGCGGTTCGGTCTCGAAGACGTCGAGCCCGGCCCCGGCGATCTCGCCGGCTGCCAGCGCGGCGGCGAGGTCGTCGAGGCGCGTGGTCCGGCCGCGGCCGATATTGATGAAGAATGCCCCCGGCTTCATGCGGCGGAAGCGGGCGCGGTCCATCATCCCCTCGGTGGCCGGGGTGTGCGGGACCGTCAGGATGACGAAGTCGGCCTGCCCCAGCAGCGCGTCGAGCGCCTCGGGCGGGTGGAGGGCGGCAATGCCCGGCGGGGTGTCGGTGCGGCGCGCGTCGGTGGCGAGCACCCGCACCCCGAACGCGGCGAGCAGCCGTGCCGCCTCGGCGCCGATGCCGCCGGCGCCGACGATCAGCGCGGTGGCGGCGGGCAGGTGGATCACGCCGGTATCGAGCGGGCGCGGCTGCCAGCGCCGTTCCGCCTGCAACCTCAGATAGGTGTGGAAATCGCGCGCGAAGGCGAGCACGAAGGCGAGGATATGGGTGGCAATATGGTCGTTGTAGATGCCACGGAAATTGGTCACCGCGACCGGATGCGCGATCAGTTCGGGGGTGTAATATCCGGCCGGCGGCGCGGCCTGCGGGGCCTGCAACCAGCGCAGCCGCCTTGCGTGCGCGAGCAGCGCCGGCGGGATGGTGCCGAAGGCGGCGTCGGCGGTGGCGATGGCGGCCTCGGCCGCTGCCGCGGTTTCCGCCACCGTCACCAGGGCTTCGGGAACCTCCGCGGCCAGCCGTGCGGCGAAGAAGCGGGCGGCCTCGGTCTGCGGCGGCAGGAACAGCAGGCGGAAGCGGTTGCTCATGCCCCGGCGAGCGCGGCGAGGGTGGCGTCGCGGGCGGCGAAATCCCCCTCGGCGTGGACCGGCTGGATGCAGACATGCGTCGCCCCGGCGGCGAAATGGGCGGCGAGACCGCGGCGGATGGTGGCCGCGTCGCCCCAGAGCACCATGCCGTCGATGAAGCGGTCGGAGCCGCCGCCCTCGAGCTCGGCTTCGGTGAAGCCGGTGCGCAGCCAGTTGTTGCGGTAGTTATCGAGCCGCATGTAGCGCGCGAGCTCGGTCCGCCCCAGCGCGCGGGCGCGGGCGGGGTCGGTTTCCAGGCAGACTTTCTGTTCCACCGCCAGCCACTTGCCTTGCGCCAGGGCCTTCGCCGCCATGGCGGTATGGGCGGGGGTGACATTGTAGGGCAGGGCGCCCCGGGTGCGGTCGGAGGCGAGTTTCAGCATCAGCGGCCCCAGCGCGGCGAGCGCGATCGGCGCCTCCGCCGCCTCCACCCCCAGCGCCTTGTCGATGCCGTCCAGATAGGCGCGCATCGCCGGCACCGGCTTGGCGTAGCTGTGCCCGCGCACCCCTTCCACCATCGGCAGGTGGCTGACCCCGAGGCCGAGGATGAAGCGGTCGCCGTAGAGCGCGCGCAGGCTGGCCAGCCCGCGCCCGGCGGTGAAGGCATCGCGCGCATAGATGCTGGCGATCGAGGAGCCGAGTTTCAGGGTGCGACTGGCGCCGAGCATGAACCCGGCCAGCGACAGCGATTCATAGCCGCGCGATTCGGGATACCAGAGCGTATCGTAGCCGAGCCGTTCCACGGTGGCGACGAAGGCGCGGATGCCGGCGGCATCCAGCCGATCGACGGGGTACCAGGCCCCGAGGCGTCCGAGCTGCATGGATCAGATCACTCCTTCATTCCGCAGTTGCGCGATGGCGGCGGCGTCGTAGCCGAGCTCGGCCAGGACCGCATCGGTGTGCTGGCCCAGCGCCGGCGGCGGGGTGTCGATGCGCGGCCCGTCATGGGCGAAGGTGAAGGCGGCGAGCGGCACGGTGAACGGGCCGGCGACCCCCGTGGCGCCGGCATGGCGGTGCAGCACGCCGCGAGCGGCGAGTTGCGGGTCGGCCAGCGCCTCCTCCATCCGCCGCACCCTTGCCGCGGGGACGTGGCGGGATTGCAGGTATTCCTCCCACTCGGCGGCGGTGCGGGTGGCCATGATTTCGTTCAGCACCGCTTCCTCCGCGTCGCGGCCGGCGTCGCGGGATTCGTTGCTGGTCTTTATCATGTCCGGCCGTTCCAGCACCGTCCAGAGCCGCTTCTGCTGGCGCAGGTTGGACGCGCCCAGCATCACCAGCGATCCATCCCTGGTCCGGTAGGCGGAGTTGGTGGCGTGCGGCTGCTTGTTGCCGTGCGGTTTGGGGTGTTTGCCGTTGCGCAGGAAGCCGGTCAGGTGGCTGGCCATCAGGATCATCGCCACGTCCAGCATCGCCATGTCGATGCGCTGGCCGCGCCCGCTGCGTTCGCGCTGGAACAGCGCCGAGGCGAGCGCGAAGGCGCCCATGGTGCCGGTCGCGTAGTCGATCGCCGGAGAGCCGAACTTGATCGGATGGACGTCCTCGGTGCCGGTCATCGCCATGATGCCGGAGGTGGCCTGGATCACGTGGTCATAGGCGGTCTGCTCGCGCCGGGGGCCGGCCTGGCCGAAGGCGGAGAACGAGGCATAGATCAGCCGCGGGTTGATCGCCGCCAGCGCCTCGTAGCCGAGGCCCAGCGCCTCGAACGCGCCCGGGCGGTAGTTTTCCACGAAGACATCGGCGGAGGCGGCCAGCTTGCGGACGATCTCGCGGCCTTGCGGGGTCTTGAGATCGACGGTGATGGCGCGCTTGTTGGAGGCCTGGGTGAGGAAGCCGGTGCCCATGGCGGCGCGGTTGAGGGCGGGATCGGTGCCGGAGCCGCGGCTCTGGTCCGGGTCAGCGCGCTGTTCCACCTTGATGACATCGGCGCCGAGCACGGCGAGCTGATAGGCCGCGAACGGGCCGGCCAGCACATGGGTGATGTCGATCACCCGGATCCCCTCGAACGGTCGCGCCATGATCTCCCCCTTCGGTTGGCTTGAGGCTGGCCGCTTGCGGGGGGGCGGTCAACCTTGTTGACTGGCGGTGGAGCCGGAGGATGCGGGATGGCGGTGGAGCTGGTGATCGAGGGCGCGGTGGCGCGGCTGGTGCTGAACCGGCCGGAGCGGATGAACGCGCTGACGGTGGAGATGCGGGCGGAGCTGGTGACGCATCTGCTGCGGGTGCGTGACGATGAGGCGATTCGCGCGGCGGTGCTGACCGGGGCGGGGGCGCATTTCTGCGCCGGGGCGGATGTGGGGAAGATGGGCGAGGACCGGTCCCTGCGCGCCGGACGGCAGCGGATGCAGCGCGGCTCGCACGAGGTGGTGCGGCTGCTGCACACCACCGAAAAGCCGATCATCGCCGCCGTCACCGGCGTTGCGGTGGGGGTGGGCTGGTCGTACGCGCTGGCCTGCGATGTGGTGATGGCGGCTGAGGGCGCGCGGTTCGGCGCCACCTTCCGCCGCGTCGGGCTGGCACCTGATGGCGGGTTGGCCTGGTTTCTGGCGCGGCGGGCGGGGCCGGCGCGGGGCAAGGAGCTGGCGTTTTCCGGCCGGGTGATCGGGGCGGAGGAGGCGCTGCGCTTCGGCCTGGCCGAATTCGTGGTGCCGGAGGCGGAGCTGGTGGCGCGCGCCATGGCGCTGGCCGCGGAGTACGCCGCTGGCCCGGGCTTCGCGATGGGGCTGGCGAAGCGGATGTTCGACCGCGCGGTGGGGCCGGAGCTGCCGGAGTTCCTGGACTACGAGGCGCTGGCGCAGGCGCAGCTGCACGAGACCGAGGATCACCGGGAGGGGGTGGCGGCGTTCAAGGAGAAGCGGGTGCCTCGGTTCGTGGGGCGGTGACGGCGGCGCCCTTCAATCGTTCAACGTGATCACCTTGCCGTCGCGGTCGAACCACGCCGCGCCGTCGCCCAGCATGAAGCCTTCGTCGCGCACGAACATCAGGTGCGGCACATCCGCGCGCAGCCGGGCGAGATAGGCGGGCCGGAAGATCGCCGCGTACTGCGCCTCCACCGCCGGCGGGTTCGCCAGCAGCACCGACTTGCCGCCCAAGGTCGCCCGCACCGGATAGCGCAGCGCGGCCAGCACCGCGCGCCGGTTGCCGGCCAGGGCGGCGGCGCGGAAGGCCACCGCCGCCCGCTCCACCGCCAGCGTGGCCGGGCGCAGATACCAAGCGAGCTTGTGCATCGAGGTATCGGAGTAGCGCAGCCGCACCGGCAGCCGGGCCGCGCCCGCGGCGGCGAGCCAGTGCCCGGTGATGGTCTGGCAGGCGGCATCGCCGGTCCCTGGCATGATCGCCGCGATTCGTCCGGTGGCCTTGCCGGCGGCCGATTCGCGCAAGGTGAGCTTGGTCGCGTGGTGTAGGCGCCCGCCCAGGGCGAGCCGGCCGGGCGAGGCGGCGTAGCCGTAGAGCCCGACCACGCTGCCGTCGGCGGCGAATTGCAGCCCCATCCGCACCGGGTAGGGGCCGATGGTCCCCTGGTAGAAGGACATGATGCCGACCATCCCGGCCTTGGCGGGGGCGCAGGCGCGTGCCGGGGTCAGCGGGCCGAGCAGCAGCGGGATCAGCAGCGTGGCCGGCAGCCGGCGCGGGGCGGGCATGGGGGGGCGCCTTGTCTGGGATGCCGGCAGCGGATCATGGCCGCGTCGGTGGCGCAAGCTGCAGATGCGGCCGGGGGCGATCGTACGATGTAGTCGTATTGCAACGACCTCATGTCAGAGTCCGCGTGCGGAGGCCCCGATGAGCACGGCAGACACCTGTGATTGCGCCCACATCGATAGTGACACCAAGGCGCGCCTCGCCGGCGTGCTGCAAGCCATGGGCTTGTTCATCTCGGACGCGATCCGCCGGCTGATGCTTTGCACGGCCGACCAGCTTCGGTTGCCGTTCGCGGTCAAGGCCCCGGATGCGGCGTCGCGCTCGGCGATGGCCGACCTCGAAGCTGGCAGGAGCAGCCGGCTGGACAGCGCTGAGTCCCTAAGATGGCCGCAAAATTGGAGGAACCATCGTAACCCAGAAACGGAGGTCTTGTTATGCGTAAGTCAAAGCTGCTAATCCTGTCGTCGCTGTTAGCCCTGTCGGCTTGTGGTGGGACGCTTCCCGCAACCTTTAACCAATGTCCCGGTGGCTACGCGCAGGAGCCGCCGGGCTTTGAGAACTGGGCCCACAGTGCCAATTATCATACTCATGGTATCGAAATCGTTGATGCCTTCGGCGTCAAGAGATGCATCTCCGATAACGCTCTAGCCGCTTACAATGCAGCGCATTGAGCTGACTCGCACAGGCCTCGGGGACAGCAGGTCAAGCTTCGATATAGGCTAATAGTTCAAAATCGGGCGAGACATTCCCGATGCGGGCATTTCGTTATTCGCTTTGCCCGGGAAGCGGAGCTCGAGCCACCAGGATACCGGGGCGGCCCCTTTCCTTGCTCCGCGTCCTTCGTGGCTCCGTGTTAAATTTTCTCGGCAACGACCGGCCAGCCGCGAACCACCCGGAGCGGTCCCGACGCAAGCCGCTTTCGCCAAGGCCGGGGATGGGTCACGCTGTCCCCCCCATCCCGGAGAACCCGATGCCGCCTGCCCCCCGCCATGACGTGATCGTTGTCGGCGGCGGCGCCGCGGGCGTGGCCGCCGCCTGCGGGGCGGCCCGCGCGGGCGCGCGGGTGCTGCTGCTGGAACGCTACGGGTTCCTCGGCGGCGCCGCCA
>JAKBCO010000181.1 GCA_021807785.1 Pseudomonadota bacterium | reverse complement strand
CCACAACCACGACAAGCGGCCGGTCTGGCTGGGACCCCACCTCAAGCCGCCGGAGTTGCAGCCGATCCCGTATTCGTTCCGAGGGTGAGGGGGGGGACAAACGCCCGCCGGAAACGCACGCCCATAACGTTGCGACATAATAACAATATTCCCACCCCATCGCCCCCACCCCGCCCTTCCTGTAAGCTCCCGCATCCCCCGGAGCCCGTCATGCCCCCCGCCCCCCTGTCGGCCGCGCCCGCGCGCGACCAAGGCCGCCTCCAGGGCCTCGCCATGCTCGCCGTCACCGCCTGCTCCTGGGGCTTCAACTGGCCGGTCTCGAAATTCCTGCTCGGCGAACTCCCGCCCTTCGCCATGCGCAGCCTCTGCTGCGGCGGCGGCGCCGTCTTCGCCTTCGCCCTCGCCGCCGGCCGTGGCGAGACCCTCCGCCCGCCGGCAGGACAATGGCCGCGCCTGATCGCCTTCGCGGCGATGAACTATGGCGCCTTCACCATCCTCACCACGCTGGCGCTGTTCTGGCTGCCCGCCTCGCAGGCGGTCATCGTCACCTACACCCTGCCGATCTGGGCCGCCGCCCTCGCCTGGCCGATGCTGGGCGAGCGCCCCACCCCGGCCCGCGTGCTGGCCACCGCCCTCGGCCTCGCCGGCGTCGCCCTGCTGGTCACCGGCCAGCCGCAGGCCGCCGCCGCCGGCCCGGCCTGGACCCGCGCCGCCGGCTTCGCCTGCGGCCTCGCCGCCGCCTTCGTCTTCGGCCTCGGCACGGTGGTGGCCAAGCGCGCGCCGCTACGGATGCCCCCCATCACCGGCGTCGCCTGGCAGGCCACGCTCGGCACCCTCCCGGTGGTGCTGCTCGCCGCCTTCGAGCCGGTCCACCTCGCCGCCGTCACCCCGCTCGGCTGGGGCGCCATCGCCTATGTCGCGGTGCTGCCGATGAGCCTCGCCTATCTCGCCTGGTTCCGCGCCCTGCATCTCCTGCCGGCCAACACCGCCGCCACCGGCGTCCTGCTGGCACCCGCCATCGGCGTCTTCGCCTCGGCGCTGATGCTGGGCGAGGCCCTGGGCTGGCACCAGCTCGCCGCCCTGGCGGTGACCCTGGCCGGGGTGGCGCTGGCGGCGCGGGGCTGAAATCCTATTCATACGGGTTTCTGCGGATTGCGGCGGGGACCGCGGGGGGGCTAAATCCCGGCCACGCGATCACGGACCGAACCCATGCATCCGTTCCATGCCCATTGCCGCGACTCCCTGGCCGGAATCCGCGCCCAGGGCCGCTACCGGGAATTCACCCCCCTCTACAAGCAGGCCGAGGGCTTCCCGGTCTATCGCCGCCCCGACGGGTCGGAGGTGCTGGTCTGGTCCTCCAATGACTACCTCGCCATGGGCGGCCATCCGGTGGTGGTGGAGGCGGCCTGTGCGGCCGCCCGCGCCATGGGCGCCGGCGCCGGCGGCACCCGCAACATCGGCGGCACCAGCCCCGCCCATGACGCGCTGGAAGCGGAGCTCGCCGATCTGCACGGCAAGGAGCGCGCCCTGCTGTTCACCTCCGGCTTCGTCTCCAACCAGGCCGGGCTCTCGACCATCCTCAATTCGCTGCCTGGGTTCATCGCCTTCTCCGACCAGAAGAACCACGCCTCGATGATCGCCGGCATCAAGGGCTCGCGCGCGGCGGTGCAGATCTTCCGCCATAACGATACCGACCATCTCGAATCCCTCCTCGCCGCCGCCGATCCGGCAGCCCCCAAGCTGATCGCGTTCGAATCGGTCTATTCGATGGACGCCGACATCTCCCCGATCGGCGCCATCTGCGACCTGGCCGAGCGCTACGGGGCGATGACCTATCTCGACGAGGTCCACGCCGTCGGCCTCTACGGCCCGCAGGGCGGCGGGGTGTCGGAACGCGACGGCGTCGCCCGCCGGGTCGATCTGATCGAGGGCACGCTGGCCAAGGGCTTCGGCTGCCACGGCGGCTACATCGCCGGCGACGCGACGGTGATGGACTATATCCGCTCCACCGCGCCGGGCTTCATCTTCACCACCTCCCTGCCGCCGATGGTGGCCGCCGCCGCGCTGGCCGCGGTGCGCCACGTCCGCCAGGACATGGCCCGCCGGGCCCGGCTGTTCGAGCGCGCCGAGGCGCTGAAATCCCGCTTCGACGCCGCCGGCCTGCCGCGCATCCCCTCGGTCAGCCACATCGTGCCGCTGCATGTGGGGGAGGCCGCCCGCTGCAAGGAGATCAGCCGCCGCCTGCTCGCCGAGTTCGGCATGTATGCGACGCCGATCAACTACCCCACCGTCCCGCGCGGGGAGGAGCGGCTGCGCTTCACCCCCACCCCGCTGCACACCGATGCGATGATGGACCGGCTGGTCGATGCGCTGGTGGCGCTGCTGCGCTCGGGCGAGATCCGCGCCGCCGCCTAACCGGCCTCCAGCTCCGCCAGCACCTCGGCCGCCAGGGCGCGGGTGATCCCGCCGCCGCGCCCCAGCGAGGCGCGGTCCAGCCGCGCCACCGCCTCCCGCAGCGCCCCCGGGCTGCGCGGCGCATGGCGCAGCAGCCAGAGCCGCACCGGCTCGGCGATGTCGAGCTGCCGGTCCGCCAGCAGCCGCGCGAGCAGGGCCGCCAGCAGCGCATCGTCCGCCGGCCCGATCGGCACCGCCATCGTGGCGCGCAGCCGGCTCGCCAGATCGGGCAGCGCCACCGCCCAGCGCGCGGGTGCCGCGCGCGCGGCCAGCAGCACCGGCAGCCGGCGGGCGCGCGCGGCGTTGAGCAGGTGCAGGAACCGCTGCGCCTCCGGCACCGAATCCGCCTCGTCGATCGCCAGCCCTCCCGCCGGCAGCGTCGCCGCCTCCAGCGCCGCCAGCCCGACGCCGGCGCACAACGCCGCCCCGCGCCGCGCCGCCCACAGATGCAGCAGATGCGTCTTGCCCGCGCCTTCCGCGCCCCAGAGCGCGAGCCGCCCCTCCGGCCAATCCGCGGTGCGGTCCAGCCAGGCGCGCGCCGCCGCGTTGGCCGGCGCGGCCACCAGGTCGGCGGCGGCGAATTCCGGATGATGCGCGAACGGCAGCGGCAGTTGATCGGCGGCGGACATGCCGGGTTCCACGAAAGGCGGCGCGTTCTACCCGCCGCGCAGGTCCGCCAGCAACGGCATCACCTCGGCGGCGAAGCGCGCGATCTGCGCCTCCCGCTCCTCATAGGGGCCGAGGAAATCCAGCACCACATGCCGCACCCCGGCCTGATGGAAGCCGCGGATCGAAGCCGCCACCGAAGCCGGCGGGCCGAGCGCGCAATAGCGGTCGGCGGCGCGGCGGAAATCCATCCCGTAGCGCACCGAAAGCGTCGCCGCCGCCCGCTCCAGCGCCAGCTCTCGCGTCTCGTCGAGCCGGGTGAACAGCAGATGCCCGGTGCCCAACGGCGCATCGGTCTCGCGCGCCGCGCCGATCACCGCCAGATGGGCGGCGAACTGCTCCGGCGTGACCACATAGGACAGATAGCCCTGGCCGAGCCGCGCGCAGCGGCGCAGCGCCGGCGCCGCCCGCCCGCCGAACCAGATCGGCGGTCCGCCCGGCTGGCGCGGCGGCGGGGCCATCGGCACGTCCTCGAACGGCCCGTAGAACCGCCCCGCGTGGCTCGCCGTGGTCCCGGACCAGAGCTTGCGCAGAACCGCCACGCCCTCGGCGAGCCGCGCGCCGCGCTCGGCCACCGGCACGCCGCAGGCCTCGTATTCCTTCGGAAACTCGCCGCCGGCGCCGACCCCGAAGATCAGCCGCCCCTCGGTCAGGTGATCGAGCGTCGCCACCTGCTTGGCCACCGGCACCGGGTGGCGCAGGGCCAGCAGATAGACGCCGGTGCCGAACCGCAGCCGGCGACTGACCACCGCGCACTGCGCAAGCTGCAACAGCGGATCGAGGATCGCCACCGGAAAGGCGATGTGATCGCCGACCCAGAGCGAATCATAGCCGCAGCGGTCCACCAGCGTGGTCAGCGCCACCAGCGCGTCGATGCCGGGCCGCCACGGCCCGTCGGCGGGTTCGGTGCGCCGATGCACCGTCTGCACGCCGAGCGCGAGCCCCTCTGCCAGCTTCATGGCGCACCCGCCGCGGCAAACCCGGTGAAGGCGTGCGGGATGCGGCGCAGCTCGGCCAGCAGCTCGCGGGCCCGCCCGGGCGCCATATCGGGCGGCAGGCTCAGATCGAAACTGTCGGCGAGACCGCCGTATCGTGCCGCGATTGCCGCCGGCAGCGCGTCGAACGGCGCCGCCACCGCGAACAGGGCGGCGATCTCCTCGGGGATGAGGGCGGGCATCTCCGCCCAGCGCCCGGCCACCGACAGCGCGTGCAGCCGCTCGCCGAGGTCCTCGAGCCCGTGCAGGGCCAGGATCGGGCGGTAGGTGCGGGTGGAGGCGTAGAAGGCGATCCGCGCCCGCACCGGTGCCATGCCGCGCGCGACGGCATCGGCATCCGCCCCGGTCACCACGAACCCGCCGCCATGGATGTCGAAGCTCTCGCGTGCCCGCCCGGCCCCGCCCGCCGCCTGCGCGAGACCCTCGGTCAGTGCCGGCAGGCAGAGCCGCTCCATGGAGCGGCGCGAGCAGAGCGGATGCAGCCGTACCCCGTCCGCCACCCGCCCGGCCATGCGCAGCATCGCCGCCCCCACCGCCGCCACCGTGACCGGGATCATCGGCAGGCCGGTGGGCTCGGGGGAGAAATCCGGTGTCATCAGGGTCAGGGTGTAATGCGCGCTGTGGTAGTCCAGCCGGCCGCCGGTTTCCCACGCACGCCAGATCGCCCGCAGCGCGCCGATATAGTCCGCCAGCCGAGGGGCCGGCGCGGTCCAGGGGATGCCGAAGCGCCGCTCGTTGTGCCCCTTCACCTGGCTGCCGAGGCCCAGCACGAAGCGCCCGGCGGAATTGGCCGCGAGGTCCCAGGCCTGCGCGGCCAGCACCGTCGGGCTGCGCGGAAACGCCACCGCGATCGAGGGCGTGAGCTCCACCCGGCGCGTGGCGAGGGCGGCAAATCCCAGCGGCGCGAACGGGTCGTGGCCGAGCTCCACCGTGGTCAGGGCGTCGAACCCGGCCGCCTCGGCGGCCGCGGCGGCGGGGGCGACGGCGGACCAGGGGGCGGCGGGCAGGGGGGTGAAGATGCGCATCGGCGCAGTGTTGCAGACCCGGCCGGCTGCCGCCAAGCTGATCGGACCACGCGAGGAAACGCTCATGTCCGACCTGACCGAGACGCTCGCCGACGGCGTGCTGTTGCTGACCCTCAATCGGCCGGAGCGCCTCAATGCCTTCACCCAGGACATGCTGGGCGCCCTGCACGCGGCACTGGACGCCGCCGCCACCCGCGCCGAGGTGGGCGCCATCGTCCTGACCGGCGCCGGCCGGGCCTTTTGCGCCGGGGGCGACGTGAAGGACATGGCCCATCGCGGCACCCAGGGCTTCGAGGAGCGGGTGGCGCGGCTGGAACGGATGCACCGGCTGCCAAGGCTGATGCGCCGGCACCCGAAAGTCATCCTGGCGGCGGTGAACGGGGCGGCGGTGGGCGCCGGGCTCGGCCTCGCGATGAGCTGCGACCTGCGCATCGCCGCCCGTGGCGCCCGCTTCGGCACCGGCTTCGGCGGCATCGGCTATTCCGGCGATTTCGGCGGCGCCTGGCTGCTGACCCGACTGGTGGGGCCGGCGCGGGCGCGCGAACTCTACCTGCTGGGCGAGATCATCGGCGCCGAGGCGGCGCTGTCCGCCGGCCTCGTGACCCGGCTGGCCGAGGACGCCGCGGTGCTGGAGGAAACCCTGACCCTGGCGCGGCGCATCGCCGCCGGCCCGGCGGTCGCGTTCCAATACATGAAGCGCAACCTGCTGGCCGCGGAAACCGAGCCGCTCGATACGGTGCTGGACCTGGAGGCCGTCCACCAGGCCCGCACCGGCATGACCGAAGACCACCGCGAGGCCGTCGCCGCCTTCGCCGAGAAGCGCCCGCCGCGGTTCCACGGGCGGTGAGGCTGCGGGGGAGGAAGGCCAGGGGCTTCCGCCCCTGGACCCCGATCAGGGGGCTTTGCCCCCTGAACCCCCACCAGAGGCAGGGCCTCTGGACTGCCATCGATTGGGTTGGGGTGGGGAGGGGCGCCGACACCGTCCTTCATGCAGGACCGCGTCGGCGCCCCTCCCCACCCCAACCGAAGAGTGCCAATCCAAGGGCGCTGCCCTTGGCTACGCCGCCGTCCCCCCCACCGTCAGCCCGGCCAGCTTCAGGGTCGGCTGCCCGACCCCCACCGGTACCCCCTGGCCGTTCTTGCCGCAGGTCCCCACCCCCGGATCCAGCGCCATGTCGTTGCCGATCATCGCCACTTTCGTCAGCGCGTCCGGTCCGTTGCCGATCAGGGTCGCACCCTTCACCGGCGCGCCGATCCGCCCATCCTCGATCCGATAGGCCTCGGAGGCCGAGAACACGAATTTCCCCGAGGTGATATCCA
>JAKBCO010000180.1 GCA_021807785.1 Pseudomonadota bacterium | reverse complement strand
GGCTACGTCGATGCCGACATCGTGATCGCGGTGGTTGCCCGACTCGACCCGATGAAGGACCACGCGACATTCCTCAGGGGCTTTGCGTCGGCCGCAAGACAGCTGCCCCAGCTACGCGCCCTTATCGTGGGCGGCGGTCCCCCGACGATCGCGACGGCGCTGCGCGCCGAGGCCGGGCGGCTGGGCATCGATCGAAAGCTCCGCTGGCTCGGCGGCACGGATGATGTCGCCCGCGTCTACCACGCGGCCGATCTGCTCTGCCTGCCCTCGGCTTTCGGCGAGGGGTTCCCGAATGTTCTGGGCGAGGCGATGGCCGCCGGCCTTCCCTGCATCGCGACCAAGGTCGGCGACAGCGCCGTCGTGCTGGGTCCGGACGCCCGCCTGGTTCCGCCGCGCGATCCGGAAGCCCTCGCGAGCGCGCTGCTGCAATTCGCGCGTTGCCGCGATCGTGGCATGGTGGAGGGTCAGGCGGCACGGGAACGGGTGGTCGCGCTGTTCGGTCTCGGCGCCATGGTGGACGCAACCGAGGCCCTCCTCGTCCGAACGGTTGCCGGGCGCGGCGGGAGAGCAGCATGATCCGTCTCTGCCACCTCATCACCGGCCTCGGGGTCGGCGGGGCGGAACAGGCCCTCACGCGGCTCTGTCACGGGCTCGCGGATCGTGGCTACGAACAGCGGGTGATCGTCATGCTGCCGCCCGGGCCGATGGCGACGGGATTGAACGCGGCCGGCTGCGAGCCGCACTCCCTCGGTTTGCGGCCGGGCCGGCCCGACCCGCGCGGGCTGACGCGCCTCGCCTCGGAACTGCGCCGGTTCCGCCCCGATTTGTTGATGACCTGGATGTATCACGCCGATCTTCTGGGTACCCTCGTGCGCCCGGTCGCCCCGGTGGCCCGCCTGGTGTGGAACCTGCGCTGCACGGTTATGCCGGATCGCCGCCCTTGGGGCCGAGGCAGCGTGATCCGCACCTTGGCGTTGCTCTCGGGCGTGCCCGACGCGGTGATCGCCAACTCTGCGGCGGGGCAGGCGGACCATGCGGCACGGGGCTACCGGCCGCGGCGCTGGGCTTGCATCCGCAATGGCGTGGATACGGACCGTTTCACTCCGGCGATCGAATCGCGACGCGCGAAGCGGGCGCGCCTGGGCCTGCCCGAAAGCGGCCCGGTCATCGGTATGATCGCGCGGTTCGATCCGCAGAAGGATCACGCGACCTTTTTCGCCGCCGCGGCACGATTCGTCCGCGCGCGACCCGACGCCCATTTTCTTCTCGTCGGCAAAGGATGTACGCTGGATCACCCTCCATTCCGCGAGCTGGTGGCCAGCCGGGGACTGGTCGGGGCGGTCTCCGCCCTCGGGATCCGGGACGACCTGCCGGAGCTTTATCAAGCCTGCGACCTCACCACCTTATCTTCCGCCTACGGGGAGGGAACGCCGAATGTGCTGCTGGAATCGCTGGCCTGCGGCATTCCCGCGGTGGCCACGGAGGTCGGCGACAGCCGGCTCGTCATCGGTCTGTGCGGCCAAGTGGTGCCGCCACGCGATCCCGCGGCGCTGTGCGACGCCTGGGCCACCACGCTGAACGCTGACCTGTCGGCGGCGGCCCGCGCCCGTGCCGTCACCATGTTCCCGGACGCTGCCATCTCCGCCAGCTACGACGCGCTGCTGCGGAGCCTGATCCACCCGCCGCGTTCGGCGCCGGTTCACCCCCGGCTCGCTTCCAAGGAGATCTGACCCGATGTGCGGTATCGCCGGCTACGTATTGTTGAACCCGACCGTCGGGGGGTTCGATCCGTCACGGCGTCTTCGCGCCATGATCGGCACCCTTCGCCATCGCGGGCCCGACGACGAGGGCGTATGGTCAGACGATCGCTGCGGCCTCGCGCATGCACGCCTTTCGATCATCGATCTCTCGCCGGCCGGCCACCAGCCGATGGGCACCGAGGATGCGCGGTATTGGGTCAGCTTCAATGGGGAAATCTACAACTTCGCCGATCTGCGCCGAGAGCTGGAATCCCATGGCCGTCGCTTCCGGTCCCACTCTGACACCGAGGTGCTGATCGAAGGCTACGCGGTCTGGGGCGACGGGCTGATCGACCGGCTGCGCGGCATGTTCGCTTTCGCGATCTGGGACCGGGCCGAACGAAGGCTGCTGTTGGCGCGTGACCGGTTCGGCAAGAAGCCGCTCTACTGGGCGATGGTCGGCGGCGCGCTGGTGTTCGGCTCCGAAATCAAGGCGATCCTGGCCTGGCCCGGGGTCGATCGGACTCCGGATCGCGCCGCCATCGACGACTATCTCAGCCTGCAATACGTGCCCGCGCCCCGCACCGCGTTCGCCGCGGTCCGCAAGCTGCCGGCGGCGCACAGCATGACGATCAGTACCGATGCCAACGGGCTGGCGCGGGTCGCTCCGGCGCGGCGATACTGGGAGCTTCCCCGGCCGGACGCTCCGAAGCGGCGGCGGTCAATGCGCCAGCTGAAGGGGGAACTCGTCGAGCGGCTCACCGAGGCGGTCAAGCTCCGATTGATTTCCGACGTGCCGCTTGGCGCATTTCTGTCCGGAGGCGTCGATTCGTCGGCGATCGTGGCGATGATGTCGCGCCTCGGCGCCAACCCCGTCAAGACGTTCTCCATCGGATTTCCCAACCCCGAGTTCGACGAGACCCGTTACGCCCGCATGGTTGCCGAGCGCTACGAGACCGATCACGAGGAGCTCATCATCGAACCAGACGCCGCGCGGGTGATCCCCCGCCTCGTCTGGCATTACGGGGAACCCTTCGCCGACCCGTCGATGGTTCCTACATATTACGTATCGGAACTGGCACGACAGCACGTGACCGTCGCCCTCAACGGTGACGGTGGCGACGAGGCGTTCATGGGTTACGGTCGCTACGAGACCTGCCGGCGGCTGGCGCGCCTCGACCGCCTCGGCCGGCCGTTGCGCCGGTCGCTCGCGGCGGTGATTCCGCGCCTGCCGGGGATCGTGCATCGGCGCTACGGCCGGCGCCTGAACGCGCTCGCGGATCTGCTCGCGGGGAGCGACACCCGGGCCAGCCAGCGCTATGCCTTCACCATCACCTACTTCATGGACTATCAGAAGCGCAGCGGTTACGCGTCGGAAATGGACGCATTCACGGAAGGGTCGGCCCTCGATCAGTTGGACTTCTGGTTCGATCAGGCGCCCGATCTGCCAACCGGCGCCAACTGGGCCGATATCCACACCTACCTGCCTGATGACCTGATGGTAAAGGTCGATGTCGCCAGCATGGCTCACGGGTTGGAGTCCCGCTCCCCGCTGCTCGACCATGTCTTCATGGAATGGGCGGCGGGCCTGCCCGCGGAGACGAAGCTCCACGGCGCCGAGACGAAGATGGTGTTCAAGCAGGCGATGGAGCCATTCCTGCCCCACGACGTGCTCTACCGGAAGAAGATGGGCTTCGGCTGCCCGGTCGGGCACTGGCTGCGCCACGAGCTCCGGGAGATGGCGGAAGACACGCTCCTGAGCCCCACCGCCGCCGGCCGCGGCATCTTTCGCCCGGACTATGTCGCCGGCCTGCTGCGCGATCACATCGGCGGCGCCCAGCAGCACGATACCCGACTGTGGGCGCTGCTGATGCTGGAACTCTGGTTCCGGATGTGGGTCGATAACGGCGCCGACAGCGCGGTCCCGCGACCGGAAATGGCATTGACGCAGGGGTGAAAAAGGAGGCCGCGACCTCCCGGCGGGCCTGCCCCTCGCCGCCCACCCCGCCTATCCTACCCAGCCCATGCGCGTCCTCTCGCAACTCCTCATCCTCCTCGTCCTGATCGCCCTCAACGGCCTGTTCGCCATGGGCGAGATGGCGCTGGTCTCGGCCCGTCGCGCCCGGCTCGCGGTGCTGGAACGCCAGCGCCGCGCCGGCGCCCGCCGCGCCCGCTGGCTGGCGGAGGACCCGCAGCGCTTCCTCCCCACGGTCCAGGTCGGCGTCACCCTGGTCAGCGTCCTGCTTGGCGTCTTCGGCGGCGACCGGCTGGCCGCGCCCCTGCGGGAATCGCTCCTTCGCACCGGCCTCCCGCCCCCATTCGCCGGCCCCGCCGCGCTCATCCTGGTGGTGCTCGCGGTCACCTTCGTCACCCTGGTGCTGGGCGAGCTGGTGCCCAAGCAGCTCGCGCTGCGCCGGGCCGAACGCCTGGCCGTGGCGCTGGCCGGACCGATCTTCTGGATCGCCCGGCTGACTGCCCCGGCGGTCTGGGCGCTCAACCGCGCCTCCGGCTTGGTCCTGCGCCTGCTCGGCGTGGCCCGGCTGGCCCCGGAGACGGTCACGGAAGAAGAACTTCGCGCCCTGCTCGCCGAGGGCGCCGCCGCCGGCGTCCTGGAAGCCGAGGAGCGCGACATGATCGAACGCGTCCTGCGGCTGGCCGACAAGCCGGTGCGCGCGCTGATGACCCCGCGCACCGAGCTCGCCTGGATCGATCGCACCGACCCGCCGCGCGAGATCGTCGCCACCCTCAAGGCGTCCCCCCATTCCCGCTTCGTGGTCTGCGACGGGGCGGTGGACAACGTGGTGGGCGTGGTGCAGGCGAAGGACCTGCTGGACCGCATCCTGGGCGGGGGCGATCTGTCGCTGGCGGCCAGCCTGCGCGCGCCGATGGTGGTGCCAGACACCGTCTCCGCGCTCGATGCGCTCGAACGGCTGCGTGCCGATCCGCTGGGGATGGCGTTGGTGCTGGACGAGTACGGGAATTTCGAAGGCGTGGTGACCGCCGCCGACCTGCTGGAGGCGATCGTCGGCGACCCCACCGATGCCGCCCCGGTCGCCGCCGGCGCCGCCGCCCCTGACGCGTTGGACATGGACGGCGGGATGCCGGTCGATGAGGCGAAAGCGCGGCTCGACCTGCCCGACCTGCCGGCCGAAGGCAGCTACCACACCCTGGGCGGGCTGATCCTGGCCCTGCTGCGCCGGGTCCCGCGCGAGGGAGACCGGATCGTCTTCGGCGGCTGGCGCTTCGAGGTGACGGCGATGGAGGGCCGCCGCGTCGCCCGGCTGCAGGTGCGCCGCGAGTAGCGTTTGCCGGCGCCGCCTGCCGCCCCTATGCTGCCCCCGGACCGATCGCGCGATGAACGCCCCGAAGCCCCCCTCCGGCGATGCCGCGATCCTGATCGCCGATTCCGCTTGGCGCCGCCTGCCGCGTGCCGCTTGGCTCGCCGCCCGTGCCGCCAGCGCCGCCGGGGTCCCGGCCACCGTGCTGCTCGCCGACGACCGCACCGTCCGCCGCCTCAACGCGCGCGACCGTGGCCGCGACAAGCCCACCAACGTGCTTACCTATGATCCCCCGGCGCCCGGCCTGCCGGGGCAGATCGTGCTCGCCCTCGGCGTGGTCCGGCGGGAGGCGGCGGCGGCGCGGCGCCCGCCGGCGCATCATCTGGCCCATCTGGTGATCCACGGCGCGCTGCATCTGGCCGGCCACGACCACATCGCCCCCGGCGAGGCGCGGCGGATGGAGCGCGCCGAGGCGCGGCTCCTGGCGCGGCTTCGCATCCCCAACCCTTGGAAGCCGCGCCCGCCATGAGCGACCCTCCGGCGGGCCTGCTCGGCCGGCTGCGCGGGCGCCTGTTCCGCCGCGGCGCCTCGCCGCTCAGCGCCTCCATCGCCGAGCTGGTCCAGCAGGCCGCCGAGACGCCGCAATCCGACGGCGCCGCCGCCCCCGAGCTCGACCGCCACGAGCGCGTGCTGATCGCCAACATCCTGCGCCTGCGCGGCACCACTGCCGCTGACGTGATGGTGCCGCGCACCGACATCGTCGCCATCCCCGCCGACCTGTCCTTCGCCGAGACGGTGGCCCGCTTCCGCGCCGACGGCCATTCCCGCCTGCCGGTCTATCGCGAGGAACTCGATAACATCCTGGGCATGGTCCACATCAAGGACGTCTTCGCCTATCCGGGCCGGCCGGAGGCGTTCTCGCTGGAAGCGATTCTGCGCCACCCGCTGCTGGTGGCGCCGCAGATCTCGGTGCTGGACTTGCTGCTGCAGATGCGCCAGGCGCGGATGCACCTGGCGCTGGTGGTGGACGAATATGGCGGCATCGACGGGCTGCTGACGATCGAGGACCTGGTCGAGACCATCACCGGCGACATCGCCGACGAGCACGACGAGGTCGAGGGCCCCGCCATCGCCGAGCGCGCCGACGGCGGCTTCGACGTCGATGCCCGCGCCGAGCTGGCCGAGTTCGAAGCCCGGCTCGGCCCGGTGCTGACCGCCGAGGAACGCGACGCCGATCTGCACACCGTGGGCGGGTTGGTGTTCACCCTGGCCGGGCGGGTGCCCAGCCGGGGCGAGGTGATCGGCCACCCCTCGGGCCTCGAGTTTCGCATCCTGGACGCCGATCCGCGCCGCATCCGCCGGCTGCGCGTCCGGCGCGTCCCCCAGCCGGCGACCCCGGATGCGGCGTAGCCGGCTCCGTGCGGCCCTGGTCGCGGCGGGGCTGCTGGCACTG
>JAKBCO010000012.1 GCA_021807785.1 Pseudomonadota bacterium | reverse complement strand
CGTTCGACGGCGAGACCTGGCGGGTGACGGCGAAAGGCCGCGATGGGCTGCTCGGGTCGACGGCCGGCGGCCGGTGGAGCCCGCCTGGGGAGTTCGAGGTCCTCTATACCAGCCTGTCGCCGGCGGGCGCGCTTGCCGAAATCGGCTACCGGCTCTCATTGGAGCCCGTGTGGCCAAGTCGCATCGAGCACGAGCTCCACCGGATCACCGCTCGAACCAGCAACTCGCTTCGCTTCGCCGACTTGAACGGACTTTCAGCCTTGGGGGTGGACGTCAGACGTTATGCCAATTTCGAGTATGCGGTCACCCAGGCGATTGCAGCGGCCGCATGCTTTCTCGATTTCGACGGATTGATCGTGCCGAGCGCGCGAAGTACGGAACTCAATCTGGTGATCTTCACCGAGAAGCTCGACCTCGGCGAGCGGCTGAAGGTCGAGGCGTCCGAGCCTGTGGATTGGCCGGCGTGACGCGTGCAGCATCGGGTGAGGTCTCGGAGAAACGAGACGACAGAGTGGCGCGCAAGAACCGACTGTGGAGGGGAAAGTGTGGTGATCAGGTCATCCCAGGGCATGTCATCAAGTGACTCGCCTCACCGGCCCGAAGAATGGTTCGGGGAGCATTTGCTGGACGCATTTGAAGCACTCGATCCGAGCGTAAATACGGTGGCCGTCCGCAACTGGCTTATTCGACGTCTTAGGTCTATGTTATCCCATGCGGATTTCGAGATGGTGAACAATAGCCAATCCGAACGGTGGTGGCACTTTGTGCATTGGAATCGACAGCGCTTCACAAAGGAAGGCTTGGTGCATCCAGGTCGCCGGGCGCCGGCGGCGACCGGCACATATGTTTCGCCCCACGGTTGGTGGGAGCTAACCGAAAAGGGAAAGCAGCTTATAGAAACGCGCAAGTCCAGGTGGGTAGAGATGTCGAGACCCGGCGCATGAGTGACGCAATCGAAGCCGCTCGCGTCGCTGCGGACGCTGCAATTAGAGCGGCGTGGATTCAAGGCTGCTGGACTTTCGCGGCGGGTCTTGTTGCATTCTCCGGTGGTTTGCTCGCCATAGGTGGTGCAATCATAGCTGCTAGAATCCAAGCCAAACTTGAGCAAGGAAAACACAAAGCATTAGTTTTTGCCTACAGAGATAGGATAATGCAGATTTCCGAATCCATCTCGTCCCATGCATTCATCGACAAGGTTCACATCAACCAGAACGCTAAGGTCATTAGAATGGAGCCTTTTGCAATTCCCGAAGAGATCGCTCCCGCGAATTGGCGTGACCACGCCCTGCTCAGCGATGAAGAGATGATTGCGGTCCGTGGGCTGTATGAGGTAGCAAAGGTATATAGTGAGTTTTTTGAGGAAATGCACGGAAAGCCATATGACACCAATTCTGAAATTTTCGGCGACGAATGCGCGGTCGACGCATATCGACACCTCAATGAGGAGCTAAGCAATAGGGCTAAGAAACTTGGGCTGGCCGTGAAGTCGGAACGAGGGGGTGGCTGAGTCGGAATTTCCATTCGTCCGATGCCCGTGAGCAGCCGGTATGGGTAATAGTGTAGCGGGCTGACTCGGCCCCCGATCCCATGGTCGGCGCGCTCTCCGACTGTCCATGTGAAACGGATTTTGGCGATATGCGCTTATGCGCCGGCAATCAACACACCGTCCAGCATGGGCTGGACTCAACATTCGTGTCACCAGTCGCAAAGTAGCGGTCAAACTCGCGGCTCCCACCGGCTGTGTCACCTCTGTGGCGTTCGGATCGGTGCGCAGCTCCGCCGTTCCGGGACAGCGGTTCTGCCGCCCGCACGACGGGCCAGCCCACGGCTCGGCGCCCTTGGTCCCTGGCTGAAGCCGCTGGACGCCTCCAGCGTCTCGCCAAGCCCGTGGGGCTGGACATTCCGGCCGTCTGCCATCATAGCAGACTGGCAGCGAAAGGCGCGGCGATCGATCCGCTGAAGGCGCGTCGCAGCAGAGAGCGGGTACATGCCCGCACACTGACACGGGGGGGCAGGCACATGATAGCGCGCGTTCGATTATCAATGGTCGCATTGCTCACAACCGTAATTCCTGCTGGGTTCCTACTCGCTTCGTGCGCGACAGGGCCGCAAATCGCATTCCCGCAGCCTTACTCCGAGCAAGGTATAAAGATTGTCGTAACGGGGTTCTACGCGGCCGATGCTGGCGGTGTGTTGGGTATCAGCGGAACTGCGACTAATGAATCCGGCCGGAACTTTAGAACATGCATGCTCTCGTTTGATGTTTTAGACACAACGGGTGCCAAAGTATCCGCTGCGATAGCCTCGACGATCGGATTCACAGCAGGGCAAACGTGGCGGTTCCAAGCCACTTTTCTTAATCCGTTTAGCGTGCAGTTCAAATCGATCGCACCTGGAGCTTCTATGTGTGTCTGATGGCTCTCGTCACTGATTCTGCGGTGATATTGCCATCCTCTGACGCGCCCGATCCCGGACGCTCGGCGGAGGCCCGATCCCGCAGTATCGGCGACTCAGGGCACCAGGCAGATTTTCCACTTATCGACCTGTCCGAATTTGCCCGGCCACCCCTACCCAAAAGCAGGGGTGGTTTCGGGGCTCAGGTCACACTGACGTCCTGGCGGCCACCGCCGACGGTGCCCTCGAAGACCGCGCCGCCGGTCTCGAACGGCCGCAGCACCGCGCCGGGCGCGTGCGGCCGAACAGCCTGTCGCTCGCCCATTCATTATGGCACCACTTCATCATGGCACCACAACCCCGAGCGCCTCGGCCGGGGTAACGATGCGGATATTCCGGTGGGTCCCGAGCGTAAGCAGGTGGTGGTCGCCGGAGACAATGAGAGCGGCTTGTGCGGCAACGGCCGCGGCGATGACGTGATCGTCGTCGGGATCGGCGGCGATCACGGAGGGAACTGCGAGTGGCGTCACCAGATCGGCGGCATCGACATAATCGGCGAGCACCTGCCGAGCGGTACGGCCGATGACGGCGAGGCGCTTCGCCGCCATGGGTCGGAGCAGAACCTCGGCCAATTCCTCCAGCAATGCGATACTGGTGAACAGCGCGACCCCCTCCCGCCGCCGGGCGACCTCGAGGAAGCGGTAGGGGGTGCCACGCCAGAGCAGCGCCGACAGCACGACGTTGGTGTCAAGAACGATCCGCACGGCTGTCCCGGGTCCGCCGCGCGGCGCGCATGGCATCGATCTCGGCCTGGACCTCATCGTCCGTGGCGGGCGGCGCGCCGGCGGCTTCCAGCGCCGGGGCGATCGCCAGGAGCCGATCCATGGCGGCAAGGCGCCGTGCTTTGGCGGCGAGGAAATCCACGAAATCCTCGACCTCGCCCAGCCGCTCGGCCGGCAGCGCCGCGATCTTCTGGCTCAGTGCGTGCGTGTCTGCGGGCATGAACGGTTTTTCCTTCGCTGCTGAGGGCCGCCGACGATGTGCCCGATCCGGTGCTGGAGCAACATGCCGTCAAACAGGGCGTTGATAATACACCTTCCCGCGCCGCACCCGGTACATTGCCGCGAAGTGCAGGCCGGCCCCATTGTACAGCCCGCACTCATCCGGGTCGAGCGGCAGGGTACCGGGATTCACGCGCAACGCCGCAGCGAGGCCGGCGGGCCGGTCAAATGTCGGTCGGGCCCACCAGGGCCGCGAACAGATTCCCCGCCGCGATCATCCCCGCACCTCAATCCCGGTCAGCCCGGCCGCCAGCACCCGGCGCAGATCGCCCAGCGCCAGCGCCACGCAGCCCGCCGTCGGCGCGAAATCCGGGGCCACCACATGCAGGAAGATCGCCGAGCCGCGCCCGCGCCGCACCGGCGCATCGTTCCAGCCCAGCACGCCGATCAGGTCATAGACCGCATCGTCGCGCCACAGCGCCTCGCAGGACGCGGGATGCGGCAGGCGCACCATGCGGTTGTAGTCGGGATGGGCCGGATCGTCGCACCAGCCATCCGTCGGCGCGATCGGCTCGATCGGCACCGCGCAGGCGGGCGCGGCCAGCCGGTCGGCGCGGAACAGCACGCGGCGCAGCGGCAGCACCGCCGCCGGCGTCGCGCCGTCCCCCTCCTGCTTGGCGTCGGCCGCGCGCACCCCGGCGCGGCCGAGTGACGCGCGCGCCACCATCCCGCCAAGGCGGAACATCCCGTCGGAGGTGACGCTCGCCTGCATCCCCCTCAATCCAGCAGATGCCCGAAGCGCCGGGCCTTGGTGGCGAGATACTCGTCGTTGATGCCGTTCGGCGCGAAGGCGTGCGGCTCCCGCCCGGCGATCTCGATCCCGCAGGCGGCCAGGCCCGAGAGCTTGTCGGGATTGTTGGTCAGCAGCCGCACCCGGCGGATGCCGAGCGACTCCAGCATGGTCGCCGCGAGCAGGAAGTTGCGCTCATCGGCCTCCCACCCCAGCGCGCGGTTGGCATCCAGCGTATCCAGGCCGCGGTCCTGCAAGGTGTAGGCGCGCAGCTTGGAGGCGAGCCCGATCCCCCGCCCCTCCTGCGCCAGATAGAGCAGCACCCCGGCCCCCGCCTCCGCCATGCGCGCGATCGCGCCACGGAGCTGCGCCCCGCAGTCGCAGCGCAGGCTGTCGAGCAGATCGCCGGTGAAGCACTCCGAATGCAGCCGCACCAGCGGCGCCGGCTGGGCCGCCGGATCGCCGACCAGGATCGCCAGATGCTCGGTGCCGCCATCGGCGGGGCGGAAGATCACGATCCGCGCGTCGGGTGCTGCCGACAGCGGCACTTGCGCCTCGGTCAGCCGGCGCAGCGACAGCGCGGCGGCGGGGCGATAGGCCAGCACATCGGCGGCGGAGACCGCCAGGATGGCGCCGGGCGGTGCCTCCCCGGCGGGGGCGGCGAGCACGGCGGGCAGCAGCCGGGCGAGCTTGGCCAGCGCCAGCGCCGCCTCCGCCCCCGGCGGGGCGGCGTCACGCGCGGCGGGCAGGGCGGGCAGCGTCTGTTCCAGCGTGGGGTCGGCCAGGCGCGCGAGCGACTCGGGCGCCAGCAGGGCGGGCGGCAGGTCGAGCGCCACCGGCGCGCCGGCAAAGGGGCGGCGCAGCAGCGCGGCGGCGCGGCTGGGGGCCAGCAGCAGGCAGGGCGGGCCGGCGGTCGCGGCGGCGAATTCCGCGAGCCCCGCCGGACCCGCGGTCTCGGCAGCCGCGATCAACAGCCCCGGCCCGTCCAGCCGGACCGGGATGCCCCGCCGCAGCTCGGTGGCGGCGCGATGGACCGCGCGCAGCCGCCCCGCGGGCAGGGCGCGCGGGTCCGGCGCGACGGGCGGGCGCGGCCTGGGGCCTTGGGGCAGGGTCATCGATCGATCACGCGATTGCGATCCGCACGTGGCGCATTTTCGTCATGTTTCACCCCCAGAGCGGGAGCGTGCCTGCCGCGCGCTCCGGGCATATCCGGCGCGACGCGGCACGGCTTATCGCCTATATAGGGGTTCGAGGCCGCTGTCCCGCCCCCCGCCGGGGTGAATCGGCGGACGCGGCCTGAGGCAACGGAGGGATTCGGAATGGCAAGCGCGCGGCCGGTGCTGATCGTCGATGATGACCCCGATCTGTGCCAGACCCTGGCCGAGCAGCTGGCGGTGGACGGCGATTTCGCCGCCGCGACCGCCGCCACGTTGGCCGAGGCGACGGCGCTGCTGGCGGCGCCCGAAGCCCGCTTCGACGCCATCATCCTGGATCTCGGGATGCCAGACGGCGACGGGCGGGAGTTCTGCGCCCAGCTCCGCCAGGCCGGGCACAAGATGCCGATCCTGATGCTGACCGGATCTGACACCGAGGGCGACGTGGTGCGCGGTCTCGACGCCGGCGCCAACGACTACATCGCCAAGCCGTTCCGCATGGCGGAGCTCCTGGCGCGGCTGCGCGCCCAGCTGCGCAATTTCGAGGCGTCGGAGGATGCGGTGTTCTCCATCGGCCCCTATACCTTCCGCCCGTCGGCCAAGCTGCTGTCGGACCCGGCGCGCAACCGGCGCATCCGGCTGACCGAGAAGGAGGCGGCGATCCTGAAATATCTCTACCGGGCCGGCCGCAACGCGGTGGCGCGGGCCGAGCTGCTGGGCGAGGTATGGGGCTACAACGCGGCGGTGACCACGCATACGCTGGAGACGCATATCTACCGGCTGCGCCAGAAGATCGAGCCGGACCCGACGAATGCGCGGCTGCTGCTGACCGAGAGCGGGGGGTATCGGCTGGACCCGGCGCCGGAGGATGCGGCGGCGGCGTGAGCCGCGGTGGTGCCGGGTGAGGGATTTGAACCCCCGACCTTCGGTTTACAAAACCGCTGCACTGCCGCTGTGCTAACCCGGCCCGGATCGCGCCCAATGTAGCCGCCTCGGCGCGCTTTGCCAGGCCCCGGGCGGGCGCTATCGTGCCATGCCAGCACCAGGGAGCGGACCATGGCCAACAAGGTGATCATCAGCTGCGCCGTGACGGGGGCGATCCACACCCCCTCGATGTCGCCCCATCTGCCGATCACGCCGGAGGAGATCGCCCGCTCCTCGATCGAGGCCGCCGAGGCCGGCGCCGCGATCATCCATCTGCACGCGCGCGATCCCGAAACCGGCGAGCCCACCCCCGACCCCGCCGTCTTCATGCGCTTCCTGCCGGTCATCAAGCAGAGCACCGAGGCGGTGGTGAACATCACCACCGGCGGCGGGCTCAACATGACGCTCGACGACCGCCTCGCCGCGCCGCTGATCGCCCGGCCCGAGATGTGCAGCCTCAACATGGGCAGCATGAACTTCAACATCTCCCGCGCCGGCGACCGCATCGCGCACTGGAAGCACGCCTGGGAGCAGCCTTATCTGGAACGCACCGACAATTTCATCTTCCGCAACACCTTCAAGGATGTCGAAGGCATCGTCGAACGCCTGGGCAAGGCGCACGGCACGCGGTTCGAGTTCGAGTGTTACGATGTCGGCCATCTCTACAACCTGGCCTATTGCCTGGACCGCAAGATCGTCGAGCCGCCGCTCTTCGTGCAGACCATCTTCGGCATCCTGGGCGGCATCGGCGCCGAGCCGCGCAACCTGCTGTTCATGAAGGAGACCGCGGACCGGCTGTTCGGTGACGCCTATGTCTGGTCAACCCTGGCGGCGGGGCGGCACCAGATGGCGTTCACCACCATGGCCGGGATCAACGGCGGGCATGTGCGGGTGGGGCTGGAGGACAGCCTCTATATCGGCCGCGGCCGGCTGGCCCGCTCAAACGCCGAGCAGGTGGCGAAGATCCGGCGAATCCTCGAGGAGCTGAGCCTGGAAATCGCCACCCCGGACGAGGCGCGGGCGCTGCTGAAGCTGAAGGGCGGGGACCGGGTGGGGTTCTGACCGGGATACGTCGTCCGGCCGCGCCGGCGGCGTCACATCAGCCGGCGCAGCGCCGCGGCCAGTTCCGAAGCCGAGCTCGACGCCGTGATCGGCGCGATGAACCGCCCCGTCGGCGACATCAGGAACAGCAACGAACTGTGATCGACCGAATAGTCCAGCTTGCCGGGCCCGGTGGGGTGCTTCTTGTAATAGATATGGTATTCCCCGGCCACGCGGGCGATCTCGGCCGGGGTGCCGGTCAGGCCGATGATCCGCTTCGAAAACAACGCGGTGTAGCGGCCGATCACCGCCGGGGTGTCGCGCGCCGGATCGACCGAGATGAACACCGCCGCCAGCCGCGCCGCCGCCGGGCCCAGCTCGTGCAGCGCCCCGGCCACGTTGGCCAGCGTGGTCGGGCAGACATCCGGGCAATGGGTGTAGCCGAAATAGACCAGCATGTAGCGCCCGCGGAAGCTGCGGTCGGTCACCGTCCGTCCGGCGGCGTTCTCCAGCCGGAACGGCCCGCCGAGCAGATCGCCGCGCCGCCCGGACAGCCACAGGAAGCCGCCGGCGGCGAACAACAGGACCGCGAACAGCACGCCCACCAGGGCATAGCCGCGCGCCGGCGGCGGACGCGGCTCGCTCATCGCCCGGTCCAGCGCGCCGAGAGGGCCGCCATCCGCGCCGCCCGCGGGTCCAGCGGGCGCGGCGCCGCATCCTCGGCCGCGCGCAGATGCGACAGCACGATCAGCAGCGCGACGATGCTCATCATCGCCGGCGGGATCCACACCACCATGCCCCCCACCAGCTGGTCGTAGAGCGGGCTGATATCGGGAAAGAACCGCCCGCAATAATTATAGTACGGATAGAGATCGTGCCGGGAAAACACGATGAACGCGCCGATCGCGATCTGCGGGAAGATCACCCCCACCGCCATCGCCGCCCGCGCGCCGTAGCCCGCGCGCGCCGGCGGGGCGGGGCGCGGGTCCAGCACCTGGCACCAGAACAGCAGCCCGTCCAGCACCATCGACCAATTCATCACCCAGAACAGCCGATGCCCGATCATCGAGGCGAAATGCACCGGCGGCCACAGCCACAGCGCCACCAGCCCGACGAACAGGAAGGCGGCGACGAAAGGCTGCATCAGCGGCGCCAGCGCCGCCCGCACCTGCCGGCTCTCCACCAGCCGGCGCAGCGGCGCCGGCATGGCGGCGCGGATCGGCTGGCCCGCCAGCCCCAGCGCCACCAGGAACGGCCCCAGATGGTGCAGCACCACATGCATGATCCGGCTGAGGAAGAATTCGTGCTCGGCCAGATAGAGATAGCGGGTCTGCAAGACCGCCCAGATCAGCCCCATGCCCAGCGCGAAGACCGCGCGTCGCCACGGCGCCGGGCGCCGCGCCGGGGCCATCCGGGCGATGCCGCGGAAATACCACCAGAGCGGCAAGACCGTGCCGGCCCAGGCGAACCAGGAGAAATCGAACGGCAGCCAGACCGGCATCGCCGCCGGCCGGGTGGTGGTGGCCCAGTCGAGTGCCGCCCCGACCGCGGCCAGGGCAGCGGGCACCGCCCATTCGGCCGGGGGCAAGCGGCGGGCGGGCGACATCGCTATACCCATCGCGCGAGCCAGCCGAACCAGCCCTCCGCGGTCTGCCCGCGCAGCAGCCGGCGCAGATCGGCGGTCACCCCCGGCAGATCCGGCGTGGTGCTGGCGAGCGAGGGGATCAGCAGCCGCGCCGCCCCGGTGCGGTCGAACACATAGACCGCCGCCGAGTGCGTGACCGTGTAGGGATGGCCATGCCCGCCCGGATCGACCGCATAGGCCAGGCGATAGCGCCGGGCCAGCCGGGCCAGCTGGTTGGCGTCCGGCCGCAGCCCGACGAAGTCCGGCCCGAACAGCGCCACATAGCGGCGCAGGACCGGCACCGTGTCGCGATGCGGGTCCACGGTGACGAACAGCACCCGCACCCCGGCCGCTGCCTTGCCCAGCCGGCGCAGCACCACCGAAATGTTGTGCAGGGTCAACGGGCAGACATCGGGGCAGTGCGTGTAGCCCAGATAGAGCAGCACGATCCGGCCGCGGAAATCGGCGGCGGTGACGGTATGGCCCGAGGCGGCGTCGGTGGCGGCGAAGCCGAGCGCGGGCACCTCGCCGCGGACGCTGATGTCGTGCCAGGGCGAGGCAGCGGTGGTCAGCAGGGCCAGGGCGAGCAGCAGCGGGCGTAGCGGTTTCATTGCGATTTCATCCGTGCCGGCGCCGGCGCGCTCGCGCGGGGGCCGCTGGCGTTGGCTCCGCGCACCGCGAAGCGCACCACCAGCGGCGCCCCGTGGGCAAGGCGGAAGGTCACCGGCACCGTCTGCCCGCGATGCATGTGCGGCGCGTCGCACATCAGGTGATAGCCACCGGGAGCGAAACGGAACCTGCCGCCGGCGGGGACGCGGATGCGCGGGACCGCGACCATCCGCTCCATCCCGCCCTGGCTGTCGGTGCGGTGAAACATCAGGCTGCCGCAGGCGGGCGAGGCGACGCCGGTCAGCACCACCGTCGCCGGCCCGGGATTGGTCAGGGTCACGTAGCCGCCGGCCGGGATGGAGGAGAGCAGGTAGCGGAACCAGGCGCCCTCGGCGCGCAGCGGGGCGGCCGCGGCGGGCCGGGCAAGGGCGGCGAGCAGGACGAGGGCAGCGAGCGATCTCATGGCTTGGGTTCCTTTATCCCTGTCAACGCAACGCCACCACCCGGCCGGCGGAGGTGCCGACCAGGGCGATGTCGCCGGCGACCGCCGGGGCGGTCAGGACCGCCCGGCTGCGGAAGCGCCAGAGCGGCGCGCCGGTCGCGGCGGCGAAGGCGGCCAGGGCGTGATCGCCCACCTTCACCACCACGGCGCGGCCCACGCGGCGCGGGCCGGACCGCGGCACACCGCCCAGCGGCACATTCCACAGCATCTGGCCCGAGCGGACCGAGACCGCGCGCAGCGTCCCGTCACGCCCTGCCAGGATGACGGCGGCGCCGTCCGGCAGCGGTGCGCCTTCCACCCGGTCGGGCAGGCGCAAGTGCCAGAGGCGGTGGCCATGCCGCAGCCCGAGCGCATCGACCGAGCGCGCCGCGCTGGCGACGATCACGGCCCTGCCGATCAGCACCGGGGCCGCATCGATCGGCCCGGCGGCGGCGAAGGACCAGAGCGGCCGGCCGGAGGCGAGCGTCCAGGCGTGGACGGTGCCGCCGCGATCGGCGGCGAGCACCTCCCCGCCGGCGATGCGTGGCGGGGCGGTGACGGCGAAGGCGGTGCTCGCGGTCCACCGGGCGGCGCCGGTGGCGGCATCCCGCGCATAGAGGTGATGGTCGGCGGAGCCGAACACGACCATGCGGTCCGCCATCGCCGGGCGGGTCAACCGCGCGCCGTCGCCGGCGAAGCGCCAGAGGCGGCGGGCCGGTGCGGCACCGTCGGGGCGGAAGGCATAGAGGCTGTGCCCGTCGGTCTGGGTGAACAGCAGCCCCGAATGGGTGGTGGCCTGATGGCTGCACATGCATTCGGGCGGCTGGTGACGGAGGTAGTCCCACAGCGGGGCGCCAGTGCGGGCGGCGAGCGCGCGCAGGTGGTGCAGCGGGCCGGTATCGAAGGTGACGAAGACCTGGCCGCCAGCGACCGCCGGGCGGGTCTGGATCGGCCCGCCGGTGGCGCGGCGCCACAGCACCGTGCCGGAGGCGGGGTTGAGGCCGAACATGTTGGCGCCATGCGCCTGGGCGGTGGCGACCACCACCCGCCCCGGTGTGGCGCGCGGCGGGGTATGGATCGGCGCGCCGAGGGCGGCCGACCACAGCACGGGGGAAGGGGCCGCACGCGCGGCGGGGGCGAGCAGCAGCAACGCCGCGAGGGCGCCCGGCAGACGGGACAGACGGAGAGATGACATCGGGAGGGGCCTTGACCATCAATCGGAGCGAGTCCCGCCGGGTGGCGGGGGGCATCGGATCAGATCAGGACCGGGGGGGCGCGGGCGCGGCGGGCGCGGCGGCGCGGGGTGGGGACGGGCAGGCGCGGAGTTGGGGGGTGGACGATGAGCCGGATCAGTTGGCGAGGGACCGGCAGGACGGGCAGCGCGGCGGGTGGCGGCGCGGCCAGGGCCAGCGCGAGCCCCACCGGCGTCATCATGCGCGGCGGCGGCAGGCGCGGGCGACCCGGGGCATGGCCGGCAGCGTCGCTGTGGCAGAGCGGGGCGAGGCCCAGCCGCAGCAGCGCCGGTTGCGGCACGCCGGCGCTCAACGCCAGCTGGCAGACCAGCGCCAGCAGGGCGACGAGGCGACCGGAACGGGGGAACAGCCGGCTCACGACCGGGGGTGTTAGGACCGGCCGTTGCCCGCCGCAAGCGGAATCCGGGGCGGGGCTACTCGGCCGCGCGGCGTCCGGCGACCGGTTCGGGCGCGTCGAGCCGGTCCAGCGCCGCCTCCACCTCCTCGAGCGCGTGGGCGATCGCGCGCACCATCGCCGCCCCCCGGCTTTCCATCGCGTCGGCCGTCACCCGCTGTTCCGGCAGGCACAGCGCGCCCAGCCGGGCGGCGCCGATATTGGAGGCGATCGAGCGCATCCCGTGCGCCTGGGCGCGGAAGGCGGACACGTCGCCCTGTTTCAGCGCCGCCTGCAGCGCGGCCAGCTTGACTCGCGCCTCGGCGCGGAAGGTGCCGCTCACCTCGGCGATGAACTCGGCTCCGCCCAGGGCGCGCAGACTGTCCAGGATGCCGTGATCCAGGGTGGGGGCGCTCGGCTCCCGCGCCGGTTGTGACGGCGGGGCCGCCGGCTGGGCGACGGCCTGGGTCGGCACCGCCGGGCCGCCGCCGGCCCGATCGCCGCGCACCGTGGCATCGACGATCGCCAGCAGCTCGGCCGGCTCCACCGGCTTCACGAGGCAGGCCACCATGCCGGCCTCCAGGCAGCGGGCTCGGGTCGCCTCGGTGGCGTCCGCGGTCAGCGCCAGGATCGGCACCGCGCCCCGCCCCAGCGAGGCCATGCGATGGATCTTGGTCGCCTCGATGCCGTCGATCCGCGGCATGTTCACGTCCAGGACGGCTACGTCGAAGGTCTGCTCGGCGAGCGCGTCGAGCGCTTCCTCGCCGTCGCGCACCACCCGCACCGTGTGCCCGCCGCTGGTCAGGATCTTCAGTAGGACGCGCCGGTTGACCGCGTTGTCGTCGGCGATCAGCACCCGGTAGCTCTCCCCGGCGACCGGGCGTTCCGCCGCCGGCACCGGGCGTGGCGGCAGCGGGCCGAGGTCACGCAGCAACGCGAACAGCGCGTCGATGGCGGCCGGCTCGGCGCGCGGCGACAGCGCGCTCGCCAAGGTTTCCCGCCATGGCGGTGGGGGCAGGCCCTCGGCCTCGGGCCCGACGCCCACCAGCACCGGCGGCGCGCCTTCGCCCGGGCCGTCGAAGCCCAGCACCGCCACGCCGGCCGGCGGGGCGACGCCCTCCGGCCAGTCGGCGATCCGCTCGATCCGAATGCCGCGCTGGCGCAGCTGCCCCAGCAGCGGCGTGAGGCTGGCGGCATCGACCGAGCGCACCAGCGCGCGGACCGGGGGCGCGGGCGCGTCCCCGGCGGCGGGGCGGAGGGCCAGCGGCAACTCCACCCGGAACGTGCTGCCCTGGCCGGGCACGCTGCGCACCGTCACGTCGCCGCCCAGCAGCCGCGCCAGCTTGCGGGTGATCGCGAGCCCCAGTCCGGTGCCGCCGAAGCGATTGAGGATGGTCTCGTCGGCCTGGGTGAAATCCTCGAAGATGCGCGTCTGCGCGTCCGCGGCGATGCCGATGCCGGTGTCGCTCACCTCGATCGCGAGCCGCGCGGTGGCGGCGTCGGTCGCCGCATCGACGCCGATGGTCACCCCGCCGGTCTCGGTGAACTTCACCGCGTTGCCGACCAGATTGAGCAGGATCTCGTGCAGCCGGTTGGCATCCCCGCGCAGCAGGCGCGGGGTGCGGGCGGTGACGTGCAGATGCAGCGCCAGCCCCTTGCGCCGTGCCTGGGCGGCGGCGATGGCGCGGATCTCGGCCAGCACCGTGAGCAGGTCGAAATCGACGCTGACCACCGGCATCCGCTCGGCCTCGATGCGCGAGAGGTCGAGGATGCCGTCGATCAGCCGCAGCAGGCTGCGCGCGGCGGTCATGATGGTGCCGCTCATCTCCGCCTGCTCGGCATCGAGGGCGGTGTCCTCGAGCAGTGCCCCCATGCCGATGATGGCGTTGAGCGGGGTGCGCAGCTCGTGGCTGACCGAGGCGAGGAAGAGCGACTTGGCCTGGTTGGCGGCCTCGGCCGCCTTGCGGGCGGCGGACAGGCGCTGGATCAGCACCAGCCCGTAGGCCGGCAGGATGACGAGGCCCACGATCACGCCCACCGACAGCGCCAGCTGGCCGTGCCAGAACGGGGTGGAGATCAGCACCGCGGCGAACCCGGCCAGCGAGCCGATCATGGCCGCGCGCAGGCAGCCGGCGCCGAAGCGGAACCCGTTGCCGAACACGATCCAGAGATAGGCCGGGAACAGCCAGGCGGTGTCGGGCCCGCCCAGATGCATCTCGTAGGAGACCGAGACGATATCCAGCAGCAACGCCGCGGTGACCCGTCCGGCCATCGCCGCCGGCCGGCGCAGCATATGCGCGACCACCGCGAATCCGAGCAGGATATAGAGCAGCACCGGCGCCAGCGTCAGCAGCGGATCATGCGGCCGCGGCAGCAGGAACAGGTTGAAGGTCAGGATCGTCAGCCCGGCGATGGCACGGTTGACCGACATGCCGGCGTCCGGCGCCTGCCAGGCGGTCCGCAGCCGCGCGGTCAGATTTTCGGGCAGCTGCGGGATCATCTTGCGGACCCCTCCACGGTGGAGGCCAGATGCAACCGGCTGGCCAGCGCCTCCGGCGGAACCGGCGCGCCGGTCAGGAAACCCTGCACCGAGGCGCAGCCGGCCAGCCGGACCTGCTCGAGCTGGGCTTCCGTCTCCACCCCCTCGGCCATCACCTCGAGGCGCAGCGCGCGGCCGAGGCTGACCACGGCGCGGACGATGGCGCGGCTGTCCTCCCGTTCCAACGTTTCGATGAACTGGCGGTCGATCTTGAGCCGGTCGGCGCGCAGGCTGGCGAGCCGGGCGAGGGAGGAAAAGCCGGTGCCGAAGTCGTCGATCGCGATCCGCACCCCCAGCCGGTGCAGCGCCTCGAGTTCGGAGCTGGCCTGATCGGCGTCCGTCAGCAGCACGCCTTCGGTGAGTTCCAGTTCCAGCAGTTCCGGCGGCAGGCCGCTGGCGTCCAGCGCCGCCAGCACCCGGGCGCGGACCCCGTCGGCGCGTCCGGCCAGGGCGCCGATATTCACCGCCACCCGCAGCGGCCGGCCCAGCGCGTCCAGCCAGCTCCGCGCCTGCGCGCAGGCCTGGCCCAGCACCCAGTCGTCGATCTCGTGCAGCAGGCCGCTCTCCGCCGCGACCGGCAGGAACTCCCCGGGCGGGAGCAGCGTTCCGTCGGGTTGCCGCCAGCGGATCAGCGCCTCCAGCCCGATCAGGGCGCCGTCGCGCAGCGAGAATTGCGGCTGGTAGTGCAGCGCGAAGCCGCCCTGGACCAGGGCGGCGCGCAACGCCGCCTCGGTGGCCAGATCGGCGCGCGCCCGGGTCAGCATGTCGGCGGCGAACAGCCGGTAGCCGTTCCGCCCGGCCGCCTTGATGCGGTACATCGCCAGATCGGCGTCGCGCAGCAATTCCTCGGCCTCGGCGGTGCCGGCGCCGCCCAGCGCCACGCCGATGCTGGCGCTGACCGCGAGTTCCCGCCCGTCGATGGCGAACGGCTCGGCCAGCAGGGCGTTCAGCCTTGCGGCGAAGCGTTCGGCCTCGGCGGCGCCGCCGATATCGGCTTGGAGGACCGCGAATTCATCCCCGCCGAGGCGGGCCACCGCGTCACGCTCCCGCACCGTGCCGCGCAGCCGCTCGGCCACCGCCACCAGCAGCCGGTCGCCGACATGATGGCCGAGCCCGTCATTGATGAGCTTGAACCGGTCGAGATCGATGAAGTGCAGCGCCAGCGCGCGCCCTTCGGTCAGCGCCTCCCGCAGCCGCTGGTAGAGCGCCGAGCGGTTCGGCAGCGCGGTCAGGAAATCGTGCCGCGCCTGGAACGCCAGCTGCGCCTCCGCCCGCTTGCGTTCGGTGATGTCGAGCGACATCGTGAGCACGCCCCCCAGCGCGCCGTCGCTGTCGCGCAGCGGGGTCTTGGTGGTCAGGAAGGTGCGGGATTCGTTTCTGTCAAGCACCAGTTCCTGTTCGAACGCGGCCAGCGGCTGGGCCGAGGCCAGTACGATCTGGTCCTGCCTTGCGGCGCGCTCGGCCTCCCCGGGCAGGGCGGCGTGGCGGGCCAGCAGCCTGGCGCGATAGGCGTTGGCGAAAATCTCGCGCCCCTCCCGGTCGGTGGCGCTGATCATCGCCGGGATGGTGTCGATCACCTGCGCCAGCCGTTCGCGGCTGTCACGCAGCACCTGTTCGCGTGCCGCCTCGGTCTGGCGCAGCTCCTGCTCCAGCGCCGCCGCGCGTTCGCGCACCAGCCGCTGGTGGATGCCGAGCAGGAGCAGGTTGCGCACCCGCATCCGGAACTCGGCATGATCGATCGGGCTTTGCACGAAATCGCTGGCGCCGGCGGTGAAGGCGCGCAGCCGGAACTCCCGGTCCGCATGGGCGGTGACGATGATGACGGGGATGTCGCCCACGGTCGGCAGATCGCGAATGCGCCGGGTCAGCTCGGCCCCGTGCATCCCCGGCATCAGATAGTCGGTGACCACGAGGTCGGCCTGGTTGGCGGCGAGCCAGGACAGCGCCTCCGCCGCGTCGGAGAACCGGCGGATGTCGGCGTCGGCCGCCACCGAGCCGACCAGCCGGGCGTAGATCGCCAGGTTGGCGATGCTGTCATCGACGATGACGACCGCGGACATGCCGGGCTGCCGCGGTCAGGCGCGCGCGTGCCGGACCTGCGGTCCGACAGGCGCGGCGAGGAGGGGAGCAGCCGCGGGCATGGCAGGTCCTTCCGAACGCGCCGGGCGGATCCGGCGGACGCAACGACGCTACTGGAAAATCTATTACCAAACGGTTGCGCCGCGTGACCCTGCCCGAACCCTGTCGAGTCGGGGAAGACGGAGTTCGGAGGTCAGCCGCGCGAAGCGCCGATCGGTGGCACGTCAGTCATCCCGGCCAGCACCTCGGCCACATGCCGGACCTTCACCGTCTGCCCCTCGCGGGACAGCCGGCCGGCGATATTCAGCAAGCAGCCGAGATCCCCGGCCAACACCGTCTCCGCCCCGCTCGCCACCACGTCCCGGGTCTTGTCGGAGACCATGCGAGTGGAAATCTCCGGGTATTTCACGCAGAAGGTGCCGCCGAAGCCGCAGCAGATCTCCGGCTCGGCGAGCTCGGTCACCTTGGCGCCCGCCGCCGCCAGCAGCGCCCGCGGCTGCGCCTTCACCCCGAGTTCGCGCAGGCCCGAGCAGCTGTCGTGATAGGTCACCGCCCCGCCGGTCCAGCGCCCGGGCGGGACGGTCATGCCGCGGATATCGACCAGGAAGCTCACCAGCTCGTGGGTGCGGGCGGCCAGCGCGTCGGCCCGGGCCCGCAGGTTGGGGTCGTCGTCGAAGAGATGCGGCAGATGGTGGCGCAGCATCCCGCCGCAGGAGCCGGAGGGCACCACCACGTAGTCGTAGCCGCCGAAGGCTTCGAGCAGCCCCTCGGCGAGGGCCCGGGTGGTGGCGCGGTCGCCGGAGTTGTAGGCGGGCTGGCCGCAGCAGGTCTGCGCGCGCGGCACCTCCACCCGGCAGCCGGCGGCCTCCAGCAGCCGGATCGCGGCGAAGCCGACGGTCGGCCGGTGCAGATCGACGAGGCAGGTCACGAACAAGGCCACGCGGGGGGGAGCAGACATCGGCGCCTCCGGGATCGGCGCGACATACAGGCGGGGGGGCGGGGCGGGAAGAGGGCCGATGCCCGCCACTCCTCCGATCGGGATCGCCCAGGGATCGCCCGGGCATGTCCCGCTGACATCCCGGCACACCCGGCGTGCTGACCCGCGCCATGCCCGCTCCGCTCGATTGCGCGCCGCTTGCCAGGGCGATCGATCGTCTCGCCGAGGGGGTGGCGCACCATCGTCAGGCGCCCGGTGACGAGCAGCCGCGCGATGGGCTGATCCAGCGCTGCGCGTTCACCTTCGCGCTCGGCCATCGGCGGGTGCGCCGGACCTTGAAGCAGGAGGGCACCGATCCGGACGCGATGTCCTTCGCCGAGCGGGTCCGTGCCGGCGGCGGGCGGGGCCGGCTGCGGGCGGGGCGATTCTCCGACCGCGATCCGGAAACCGCCGCCGCCGCGCTGGGCGACCGGATCGAGCGGGCAGTCGCGCCGTGGGCGGCGCGATCGCCCCCGGGCCGGTTGCCTTCCGCCCCCGGCCATCGCAAGAACCGGCGCATGAAGCCGCTCGTCCTGCTGACCCTCGCCGCGCTCGCGGGCTGCGCCGCGCCAGCGCCGAAACCGCCCCCGCCCCGCGCCGCCGCGCCGGATTGGGACGGCGCCTATCACGGCACCTCCACCCGCTTCCGCGCCGCCGCGCGCGACTGCCCGCATCCCGGCATCATCACTCTCTACGTGGCGCAGGGGGAATTCTACGTGCCGTGGTCCGGCGGCGTGGACGTGCTGGCCCGGATCGGCGCCGACGGCACCATCACCGGCGGCGGGCCCGGGGTGGCGGTCACCGGCCATGTGCGCGGCAAGGCGTTGGTCGTGGATGCGCAAAGCGCCGTCTGCGGCCTGCACTACACCACCCGCAACAATTTCTGACCGGGAACGGGCCATGCGCTACATCTCCACCCGCGGCCGGGCCGCCCCGAGAAATTTCACCGACGTGCTGCTGGCCGGGCTCGCCGAGGATGGCGGGTTGTTCGTTCCCGAGACCTGGCCGCGGCTGGGCCCGGCCGACTGGCGGGCGCTGCGCGGGCTGTCCTACCCGGCGCTCGCCGCGCGCATCCTGGCCCGGTTCGCCGGCGAGGCCATCCCGCAAGCGGTGCTGGAGCGGATCACCGCCGGCGCCTATGCCGAATTCGGCCACCCCGCGGTGGTGCCGCTGGCGCAGCTGGAAACCGGCCTCTTCGTGCAGGAGCTGTTCCACGGTCCGACGCTCGCCTTCAAGGACATGGCGATGGCGGTGCTGGGTCGGCTGTTCGAGCACGCGCTGGCCGCGCGCGACGCGCGGGTCACCATCGTCGGCGCGACCTCCGGCGACACCGGCTCGGCGGCGATCGAGGCCTTCGCGGGGCGCGCGCGGGTGCGTATCGTCATCCTGCATCCCGAGGGCCGCACCAGCGAGGTGCAGCGGCGGCAGATGACCACCGTGACCGCCGACAACGTGCTGAACCTGGCGGTGGCCGGCACCTTCGACGATTGCCAGGATCTGGTGAAGGCGCTGTTCGCCGATGCGGCATTGCGCGCCGAGCTCGGCCTGGCGGCGGTGAACTCCATCAACTGGGCGCGGATCGCCGCACAGGTGCCGTATTACGTCGCGGCCGCGCTGGCGCTCGGCGGGCCGGATCGCGAGATCGGCTTCGCCGTGCCGACCGGCAATTTCGGCAATGTGCTGGCGGCCTGGGTGGCGCGGCGAATCGGCCTGCCGGTGGCGCGGCTGGTGGTCGGCTCCAACCGCAACGACATCCTGACCCGGTTCCTGGACAGCAACGACATGTCGGTCCGGCCGGTGGAGCCTTCCCTCTCGCCCAGCATGGACATCCAGGTCAGCTCCAATTTCGAGCGTCTGCTGTTCGAACTCCTGGACCGCGACGCGGCGGCGACCGCGGCCGCGATGGAGGGGTTCCGCGCCGAGGGGCGGATGGCGGTGCCGGCCCCGGTCTGGCACCGCGCGCGCGGGGTTTTGCACGGGTTCCGACTGGACGATGCCGGGACCCTGGCCGAGATCGCCCGGCTGCACGCCGCCTGCGGCTACCTGGCCGACCCGCACAGCGCGGTGGGCATCGCGGCGGCGCGGGCCCGGCCGGCGGGGCAGGGGGTGCCGATGGTGGCGATGGCGACCGCGCATCCGGCCAAGTTCCCCGAGGCGATGGAGCAGGCGACCGGGCTGCGGCCGGCCTTGCCGGCGCGGCTGGCGGACCTGTTCGCGCGGCCGGAGCGGCTGACGCGGGTGGCGAACGACCTGGCCTCGGTGCGGGCGGCGGTGCGCGGGTTCGCCGCGGGGTGAGGGGCATGGAATATTTCCATGCATAATTTTCTTGCATTTCCTCGCGCCGCCTGCCAGCTTGACGATTGCTTTCGGAGACTGCGCGATGGACCTGGAAACGGCGCTCGGCCGCCTTTCACCCTGGCTGCACGATCTGCACGACATCGTGCAGCACGGGTTCAACCGCTACCGCGGCTATCCGCCGGACATTCTGACCGAACACGATCCCCGCGCGCGCGCCGCCTGCGTCTTCTGCCATATGTGGTCCGAGGCGGAGCGGCGCTTCGCTGACGGCGCCCGCTCGGCCGCTGCCATCGTCCGGGTTCGCGGCCTCAGCCTGGTGGGCTTCGGGGATACCGCGCTGGTCCGCTTCAAGAAGATGGACGAGGATGGAAATACCCGGAACTATCCGACGCCGCAGGCTGAAGCCTTCGACGCCCAGGGCGAGATCGAAGGGTTGCCGCCGGCCGCGGTGCGCCTCTCGGTCGGCTACCTGGCCAACCCGACCTTCACCGCCATCGAGCGGGTCATCCTTTCCAAGCCCAATGGTGAAGGCGCCGAATGGAGCGCGGCGATCGATCCCGCCGCGACCCCGGCCTTCGTCGATATCACCCGGGATCCCCGGTTCGGCCCCGATTACTGGCGACCAGGGCGCCGCGCACGCGGCAGCGAATAGATGGACCCGTTCAACCCCCGCATGATGGAAATCGGCCGCGAGGCTCGCGGGATGACCCAGGCGGAGCTATCCGCCCGGATGCAGATCGGACAAGGAACCGTATCCCGTTACGAAAGCGGTCAGCTGACCCCGTCCGACGATTTCCTGCCGCGCCTCGGCGAGGCATTGGGGTTCCCGCCCGCGTTCTTTCGCGAGTCGCTCCGGGTGGCGGGATTTCCCCCGTTCCATTATCGGCGCCGCCGCGCATTGCCGGCTCGGACCGCCGCCCGGATCAATGCCGAGATGAACATCCGGCGCCTGCATGTCGAGAAGCTGTCGCGTGCCTGCGATCCGCCGCGGCGATCCCGCATCCTGGAAGTCGATCCCGACGAATTCCGGGGCCCGATCAGCGACGTGGCGCGGTTGCAACGAGAGACCTGGATGCTGCCTCGCGGTCCGGTGGAAAACCTTACCGAGGCGATCGAGGCCGCCGGCGGCATCGTGATCGCCTGCGACTTCGGCACCGATCAGATCGACGCGCTCAGCCAGCGCCTGGACGGATTGCCGGTGATGTTCTTCGTCAACCAACGCGCGCCGGCGGACCGCATGCGCCATACCCTGGCCCATGAGCTCGGCCATATGGTGCTGCATTCCGTGCTGCCGGCCGATGACGAACGGATGGAAGACGAGGCGGACGAATTCGCCGGCTGCTTCCTGCTGCCGGAAGACGAGGTGCGCCACCAGTTTCGGCGGTTCACCCTGCCACAGCTCGCCAACATGAAGCAGCTCTGGCGGGTTTCGATCGCGGCGCTGGCAATGCGCGCCGATCGGCTTGGCCAGCTGACCCCGCACCAGAAGAAGACGTTCTGGATCGAATACAACAAGCTGGGATACCGCAGGCGCGAGCCGGTCGAACTGCCGCCCGAACGCCCTGGCCTGCTGCGGCGGATGATCGATTTCCACCTGCGGGAGCTCGGCTACGGGGTTTCGGAACTCGCGGCGATGCTGTGCCTGCTGCCGGAGGAATTTGCCGCGCTCTACCTCGACCGGCCGCGCTTGCGCCTGGTTGGCTGATCGCTCATGCCCTGGCGGCCTCGCCCCCGTCCCGGCGGAACACCGTCACGCTCTCCACCCGCGCCGACCACAGGAACTGATCGATCGGCGTCGCCGCCGCCACATGGTAGCCGGCGCCGGCCAGCACCGAGGCATCGCGCGCAAGCGTGGCCGGGTTGCAGCTGACATAGACCACCAGCCGCGGGCGCGCCGCCGCCAGCGCCGGCAACTGCGCCGCCGCCCCGGCCTCCGGCGGGTCCAGCACCACCGCCTCGGCCTGCAATTCGGCGGGCGACAGCGGGCGGCGGGTCAGGTCGCGCGCCTCCGCCCGGATCCGCCCGGCCAGCCCGGCGGCGGCAGCGGCTTGGCGCAGCGCCGCCACCGCCGCCAGGTCCGATTCGAAGGCCGCGACCGGGGCCAGCGGCGCCAGGGCGAAGCTCAGGGTGCCGACCCCGGCATAGAGTTCCACGATCCGCGCCCGGCGCGGCAGCGGTTCCGGAAACGCAGCGCGCACCGCGTCCTGGATCGCCCCGGTGGCGGCGGCTTGCAGGAACGCGCCGGGAGCCGGGCGGACCGTCACCCCGGCCAGGGTCAGCTCCGGCGGCAGGCGGGCGGCCACCGGCTCGGGGCCGGCATCGCCCTGCGCCCAGGACAGGCGGACCAGCCCGGCGGCCGCGGCGAAGGCGGCCAGGCGCCTTCGGTCGGCCAGGGTCAGGGCGGCGTCGGTGCGCAGCAGCAGGTCGATGCCGCGATCCAGCCGGTTCGCCACCGCCGCGCCCTCTCGCCGCAGCGCCGCCAAGCCACCGACCAGCGCGCGCAGCCCCGGCAGCAGCGCGACCAGGTCCGGGTGCAGCACCGGGCATTCGGCAAGGTCGATCACCTCGGCGGCGCGGGCGCGGTGCAGGCCGAGGCGGAGTTGGCCGCCGAGGCGCCGCAGCGCAAGGTCCATCCGCACCCGCGCGCCCGGCGCGACGGCGACGGTGGCGGCGACGTGCGGGTCGGCGAAGCCGGCGCGGGTCAGGGCCTCGCGCAGCCGGTCCGCTTTCCAGGCGCGGTACGGGCCGGCCGCCCAATGTTGCAGGGCGCAGCCGCCGCAGGCCCCGAAATGGCCGCAGGCGGTCGGGACGCGGTCGGGGCTCGGGGTGTCGATGGCATCGGCCGCCGCGGTCAGCGCGCCACCGCGGCTGCCGGTCAGGTGGGCGCGCACCGTCTCCCCCGGCAGGGTGAACGGCAGGAACACGGCGCGGCCGTCCGGCGCCGCGGCGATGCCGTCGCCGGCGGCGCCGAGGCGGTCGATGCGAAGCGGGAGCGGCGGCGGGGCTATTCCGCCGCGTCCTCCAGCGCCGGCTGGGCAGCGGCCAGGTTGCGCTGGTCGCGCCCGGCGGCGATCGCCTTCAGACGGCTCATCACCGCGCCGGTGCCGGCCGGGATCAGCCGGCCGACGATCACGTTCTCCTTCAGCCCCATCAGGTTATCCACCTTGCCGGCGGTCGCCGCCTCGGTCAGCACCCGCGTCGTTTCCTGGAACGAGGCCGCCGAGATGAAGCTGTTGGTCTGCAAGCTGGCCTTGGTGATGCCCTGCAACACCGGCATCGCGGAGGCCGGGCGTTCGTCGGTGCCGAGCTTGGCGTTGACGGCATCGAACTCGGTGCGGTCCACCTGCTCGCCGATCAGGAAGGTGGTATCGCCCGGGTCCAGGATCTCCACCTTCTGCAGCATCTGGCGCACGATCACTTCGATGTGCTTGTCGTTGATCTTCACGCCTTGCAGCCGATAGACGTCCTGGATTTCGTTCACCAGGTAGTCGGACAGGGCTTCGACGCCGAGCACCTTCAGGATGTCGTGCGGCACCCGCGGGCCATCGACCAGCGGATCGCCCTTGCGGACGAAATCGCCTTCCTGCACCGAGATGTGCTTGCCCTTGGGGATGAGGTACTCGGTCTCCTCCGCGGTCTCGTCGTTGCGCACCACGATGCGGCGCTTGGCCTTGTAGTCCTTGCCGAACTCCACCTGGCCGTCGTTCTCGGCGATGATGGCGTGGTCCTTCGGGCGTCGCGCCTCGAACAGCTCGGCCACGCGCGGCAGACCGCCGGTGATGTCGCGGGTCTTGCTGCCCTCGCGCGGGATGCGCGCCAGCACGTCGCCGGCCGCTACCTGCGAGCCGTTCTCCACCGACAGCACCGAATCCGGGGTGAGGAAATAGCGCGCGTCGGCCCCGCCCGGCAGCTTCACCACCTCGCCCCGCGCGTCCTTCAGCTGCAAGCGCGGGCGCAGATCCACCGATTTGGCGCCCTGCTTGTAATCGACCACCACTTTCGAGGTAATGCCGGTCACCTCGTCCATGCGCTCGACCAGGGTGATGCCCTCGATCAGGTCGAAATACTCGACCTTGCCGTTCTGCTCGGTGATGATCGGCAGGGTGTAGGGGTCCCACTCGGCCAGCTTCTGCCCGCGCGCGACGGCCTGGCCGTCATCGGCCAGCAGCCGCGCGCCGTAGGGCACGCGGAAGCGGGCCCGCTCGCGGTCCTTGTCGTCGGTCAGCACCATCTCGCAGTTGCGGCTCATCACCACCGGCACGCCCTGGCTGTTGGTGACCACGTTGCGGTTGCGGATCGCCACCTTGCCTTCGTGGCTGGCCTCCACCGCCGATTGCTCGGCTCCGCGCTGGGCGGCGCCGCCGATGTGGAAGGTGCGCATGGTCAGCTGCGTGCCCGGCTCGCCGATCGACTGCGCGGCGATCACGCCCACCGCCTCGCCGATATTGACCGGCGTGCCGCGGGCGAGGTCGCGCCCGTAGCAATGCGCGCAGACGCCCACCTTGGCCTCGCAGGTCAGCACCGAGCGGATGCGCACCGATTCCACCCCGGCCTTTTCGATCGCCTCGGCGGCCTCTTCCTCGATCAGGGTGTTGCCGGCCACCAGCACCTCGCCGGTGGCCGGGTCGGCGATGTCCTCGGCCGCGGTGCGGCCCAGGATGCGTTCCGACAGCGAGGACACCGTCTCGCCGCCGTCCAGCACCGCGCGCACGGTCAGGCCGCGCTCGGTCCCGCAGTCGATATCGACGATGATGCAGTCCTGCGCGACATCGACCAGCCGGCGGGTCAGGTAGCCGGAGTTGGCCGTCTTCAGCGCGGTGTCCGCGAGGCCCTTGCGGGCGCCGTGGGTGGAGTTGAAATACTCCAGCACCGACAGGCCTTCCTTGAAGTTGGCGATGATCGGCTGCTCGATGATCTCGCCCGAGGGCTTGGCCATCAGCCCGCGCATCCCGGCCAGCTGGCGCATCTGCGCGGGCGAGCCGCGGGCGCCGGAATGGCTCATCATCCACACCGAGTTGATCGGCCGGCCGAGTTCCTGGCGGCTGATCTCCTTCATCATCGCCCCGGCGACCTCGTCCGTGCAGCGCGACCAGGCATCCACCACCTTGTTGTAGCGTTCGCCGGCGGTGATGAGCCCTTCCTGGTACTGGCTCTCGAACTCCTTCACCTCGGTCTGGGTGCGACGGATCAGCTCGGGCTTCTCCTTCGGGATGATCATGTCATCCTTGCCGAAGGAGATGCCGGCCTTGGCCGCCTGACCGAAGCCGAGCCCCATCATCCGGTCGGCGAAGATCACGCACTCCTTCTGCCCGCAGTGGCGATAGACCACGTCGATCACGTCGGAGACGTTCTTCTTGGTGAGCTGGCGGTTGACCAGCGCGAACGACACGCTCGGATGCCGCGGCAGGATCTGCCCGATCATCATCCGCCCGGGTGTGGTCACCGCCACGCTGGTGTGGATGTTGCCGTTCTCGTCCATCGACTCGACCCGGCCCTTGATCTTGGAGTGCAGGGTGATGGCGCGCGCGTGCAGCGCGTGCTCGATCTCGCCCATGGTGCCGAAGGCCGGCGCGTCGGCATCCGCCACGGTGGCGAATTCCGGCGTTTCCAGCGAGAGATAGTAAAGCCCCAGCACGATGTCCTGGCTCGGCACGATGATCGGCTTGCCGTTGGCCGGGCTCAGGATGTTGTTGGTGGACATCATCAGCACGCGCGCTTCGAGCTGGGCTTCCAGCGACAGCGGCACATGGACCGCCATCTGGTCGCCGTCGAAATCGGCGTTGAAGGCGGTGCAGACCAGCGGGTGCAGCTGGATCGCCTTGCCCTCGATCAGCACCGGCTCGAAGGCCTGGATGCCGAGCCGGTGCAGGGTGGGGGCGCGGTTGAGCATCACCGGATGCTCCCGGATCACCTCTTCGAGGATGTCCCAGACCTCGGGGCGCTCCTTCTCCACCATCCGCTTGGCGGCCTTGATGGTGGTGGCGTGGCCGTATTTCTCCAGCTTGGCGTAGATGAAGGGCTTGAAGAGTTCGAGCGCCATCTTCTTCGGCAGCCCGCACTGGTGCAGCTTGAGCTCCGGCCCCACCACGATCACCGACCGGCCGGAATAATCCACGCGCTTGCCGAGCAGGTTCTGGCGGAACCGCCCCTGCTTGCCCTTCAGCATGTCCGAGAGCGACTTCAGCGGGCGCTTGTTGGCCCCCGTGATGGCGCGGCCGCGGCGGCCGTTGTCGAACAGCGCGTCCACCGATTCCTGCAACATGCGCTTCTCGTTGCGCACGATGATATCGGGCGCGCGCAGTTCGATCAGCCGCTTCAGGCGGTTGTTGCGGTTGATGACGCGGCGATAGAGGTCATTGAGGTCGGAGGTGGCGAACCGCCCGCCATCCAGCGGCACCAGCGGGCGCAGCTCGGGCGGGATCACCGGCACCACTTCCAGGATCATCCAGTCGGGCCGGGCGCCGGATTCCGCGAAGGCCTCGATCAGCTTGAGGCGCTTGACCAGCTTCTTGCGCTTGGCCTCGCTGGTGGTTTCCTTGAGCTCCTGGCGCAGCTGCACCTTCTCGGCATCGAGGTCGATCTTCTTCAGGACCTTCTTGATCGCCTCGGCACCGATGCCGACCTCGAACTGGTCGTCGCCGAATTCGTCCTGCTTCGCCGCCAGCTGATCCTCGTTCAGCAGCTGGTACTGCTTGAGGTCGGTGGTGCCGGGTTCCAGCACCACGTAGCTCTCGAAATAGAGGATCTTCTCCAGGTCCTTGAGCGTCAGATCGACCATCAGGCCGATCCGGCTCGGCAGCGACTTCAGGAACCAGATATGCGCCACCGGCGAGGCGAGCTCGATATGGCCCATCCGCTCGCGGCGGACCTTCGCCAGCGTGACCTCGACGCCGCATTTCTCGCAGATGATGCCGCGGAACTTCATCCGCTTGTACTTGCCGCACAGGCACTCGTAGTCCTTGATCGGGCCGAAGATGCGGGCGCAGAACAGCCCGTCCCGCTCCGGCTTGAAGGTGCGGTAGTTGATGGTCTCGGGCTTCTTGATCTCGCC
>JAKBCO010000011.1 GCA_021807785.1 Pseudomonadota bacterium | reverse complement strand
GGCCGTACAGATCCCGCGCGGCGCGCTCCGGCCGCAGCGCGGGCGGGTGGCGGGCGGAGACCGCGGGATAGGGGCTGGCGCGGGTCAGATGGACCAGCGCATCGCCCTCGAGCGTGGCCAGATGCACAACTCCCGGCTCGCCCCAGAGCCCGAGCAAGGAGGCTTGCCCGTCGGCCAGACGCTGCATGACGGCGTCCCAGTCGGTCATGGCGCGGCAGCGCGCGCCGCGCGCCGGGCGCGCAGCGGGTCCCGCAGCGCGCGCAGCAGCGGCTGTTCGACCAGGCGCGAGAACGCGACGCCGGCGATCACGCAGATGGCGACCGCCAGCAGGAACACCAGATCCGGCGGCAGCGGGACCAGCCCGCGCAGACGGGGCAGGAAATGCTGGATCGTCATCAGCGGAATCAGATGGGTGAGGTAGATCGAGTAGGAGGCGCTGCCGATGGCGAACAGCCAGTTCGGCACCGACAGCCGTCCGGCGCGCTCGAGCCCCACCGCGCCGTATAGCGCCATGGCCGAGGCCACACCGTAAAGCAGCTGATGCGGCGGCCACTCGACCGGCCCCACCGAACCGAAGGATTCCATCAGCCCGTTGCCGAAGAACAGCACCGTGCCCACGATCAGGAACCAGCCCGGCGCGCGCGCCTGCCCGCGGCGCAGCAGCACCGCGACGCTCATGCCGAAGAAGAACTCGAAATTGAACACCCGGAACGGCAGATAGCCGGCCATGCCGGTGAACCAGGGATGCAGGGTGAAGGTGAACACCCCGATCTGCCACAGCAGCAGCGCGGCCCAGATCGCCAGCACCACCCGGCCCAGCGCGCGGTTGAGGATCAGGCCGGCGAACAGCAGGTAGAACAGCAACTCGTGGCGCAAGGTCCAGGCCACGCCCAGGATCGGGTCCTGGAGCCGCGGCAGCAGAAACGTGCTGGCCCAGATATTGCCCCAGGAGGTGGTCGCCGGATCCCGTTCCGGATAGAACAGGATGATGACGCCGAGCCCCGCCAGCACCACCCAATAGGTGGGGAAGATGCGGGCGAACCGCTTCCAGGCGTAGGATCCGAGCCGACCGGGCCGGCCGAGATCGCCACTATGGACGTAGTAGATGATAAAACCCGACAGCACGAAGAAGAAGTCCACCCCGGCGCGGCCGAACTTGAACAACCCGTCCAGCGGCAACCCACCCAGCACGGTGGGTCCCTTCAGCATGTCGGTGGCGTGGACCAGCACCACCAGCACCGCGGCGATCCCACGCCCGGCCTCCACCCCGCGCAGCTTGCCGCCGCCGGCGGTTTTGGGCGTGGCCACGATCCCGGCTCCTGTCATGGTTACGTAACGACTGGCGGCAAGTGGGCCAGACCGCCGCCCCCCGGTCAAGCGGGCCGGCGCGCTCATCCCAGCAGCGCCGCGACATGGCGGAACCAGGCCACCAGCGGCCCGGGCAGCCAGATCCCCGCCACCAGCACCAGCCCCAGATGCGCCGCGATCGGCCACCAGGACGCCCGCACCGGCCCCGCCGGCCCGCGCGGCGCCCCGAACGCCAGCTGGGTCCCGCGCGCCAGCAGTGCCCCGAACGCCACCAGCAGCCCGATGCCCAGCACCACCGCCAACGCCGGCTGCCGGGCGAAGGTGGAGCTGAGCACCAGGAACTCGGCGGTGAACACCCCGAACGGCGGCAGCCCGGCGATCGCCGCCACGCCGGCCAGCAGCGCCCAGCCCAGCAGCGGGTGGGTCTCGGTCAGGCCGCCGATCGCCTCGATCCGCTGCGTGCCCTTCACCTGCGCCACATGCCCGACCGAGAAGAAGATCGCCGATTTGGTGAGCGAATGCATGGTCATCTGCAACAACCCGGCGAAATTGCCGAGCGGACCCCCCATGCCGAACGAGAACACGATGATGCCCATGTGCTCGATCGAGGAATAGGCGAACAGCCGCTTGATGTCGCGCCGGCGGTACAACATGAACGCGGCGAAAATCACCGAGACCAGCCCCAGCGTGACCATCAGCGGCCCGGGGGCGATGGCGCCGGGGCAGGCCGCCAGCAGCAGCTTGAAGCGCAGCAGGGCATAGAGCGCGACATTCAGCAGCAGCCCCGACAGCACCGCCGAGATCGGCGTCGGCCCCTCGGCATGGGCGTCCGGCAGCCAGGCGTGCATCGGCGCCAGCCCCACCTTGGTCCCGTAGCCCAGCAGCAGGAAGATGAACGCGACGTCGAGCAGCCGGTGATCGAAGCCGCGCGCGTGGCGCAGCAGGACCGTCCATTCCATCGCCCGCAATCCCTCGCCCACCTCGGGCCGCGCGGCGAGATAGACCAGGATGGTGCCGAACAGCGCCAGCGCGATGCCGACCGAGCCCAGGATGAAGTATTTCCACGCCGCCTCCAGCGCCGCCGGGGTGCGGTAGATGCCGACCATCACCACCGTGGACAGGGTGGCGAGTTCCACCGCCACCCACATCACGCCGATGTCGTTGGCCAGCAGCGCCAGGTTCATGCCGAACATCATCAGCTGGAACATGGCGTGGTAGAAGCGCAGATAGCCGGGCGTCAGATGCCCGGTTTCGAGCTCGTGGCCGATATAGCCGGCGGAAAACACGCTGGTGGTGGTGGCGACGAAGGTGCCGAGCACGATGAACACGACGTTGAGGTCATCGACCAGCAGGAACCGCCCGGGCGCCGGGCGATGCGCCAGCAGCAGCAACGCCCCGGCGAAAGCGATGGCGCTGGCGACGATGTTCACCCGCGCCGAGGCGCGGTAGTCGGCGAGCCCGGCCAGTACCGCCGCGGCCAGCAGCGGGGTCAGCAGCACCAGCGCCAGCCCGATCATCGCGCCCGCTCCCCGCGCGAGGCATCGAGCGCGCCGAGATCGACGGTGTCGAACCGCTCGCGGATGCGGAACAGGAAGATGCCGATCACGATGCACGCCACCAGCACCGAGAAGGCGACCGAGATCTCCACCACCAGCGGCATCCCCCGCGCGCCGGTCGCGGCCAGGCTGATGCCGTTGTCGATCGACAGGAACCCCACCACCTGGCTCGCGGCATTGCGCCGCGTGACCATGATGAGCAAGCCGATCAGCACCACCGACAGCGCCAGCGCGATGTCCTGCCTGGCCACCGGATCCACCGCGTCGGTGACCGGCAGCATCACCTCCATCGACAGCGCGATCAGCCCCATGCCGGCCAGCATGGTGGGGCCGATGCCGGCCACCGTCTCGATCTCGCGATGCAACCCGAGGCGGATCACCAGCGCCCGCAACGCCCAGGGGATGGCGATCGCCTTGAACCCCAGGGCCAGCGCGGCGGTGAGGTAGAGCTCGGCCGAGCCCTGCAGATGCCCCTGCCAGGCGACCGAGGCGGCGAGCAGCAGCGACTGCCCGGCCAGCACGTTGATGAGGGCGGTCAGCCGGTCCTGATAGAGCATGGTCAGGCTGGCCAGCACGATCAGCCCGGCCAGCATATGCGCGACGTCGAAGGCGAAATGGCTCACCACCTATAGCCCCCGCGAGACGAACAGCAGCAGGGTGGCGAGCAGCCCCAGCATCAGCGCCCCCCCCAGCAGGTTGGGCACGCGAAAGACGCGCATCTTGGCGATCGCGGTCTCGAAGGTGCCGAGCAGGATCGCGCCCGCCGCCAGTTTGGCGGCGAAGGCGGCCAGCCCCACCGCATAGGCGGCCGGGCCGGCGCCGCCGGCGGCCAGCCCCGCGGGAACGAACACGCAGCCGATGATGGCCATCGTCGCCAGCAGCTTCAACGACGCGGCGAGCTCGATCATCGCCAGATGCCGCCCGGAATATTCCAGCACCATCGCCTCGTGAACCATGGTCAGTTCCAGATGCGTGGCGGGATTGTCCACCGGGATGCGGGCATTCTCGGCGATGGCGACGATCACGAACGCCACCAGCGCCAGCGCCAGCGACACCCGCAGCCCGAGCGCGCCGGAGGCCATGACCCGGGCGATGGTGCCGAGCTGGGACGAACCGGCGAGCAGCGCCAGCGACACGATGATCATCAGCATCGCCGGCTCGGCCAGCGCCGCGATCATCACCTCGCGGGAGGCGCCGATGCCGCCGAAGGCGGTGCCGATATCCATCCCGGCCAGGGTCAGCAGGAAGCGCGCCGCGCCCAGCAGGGCGACGATGACGATGAGATCGCCGGTCCAGGAGAAGATCAGCCCGGTGGCGAAGGTCGGCACCAAAGCGGTGGCCACCCAGGTGAAGGCGAAAATCCCGTACGGCGCGGCGCGGAACAGCCACGAGGCGCTCTCGGCCAGCACCACCTCCTTGCCCAGCAGCCGGCGCAGGTCGCGATAGGGCTGGATGACCGAGGCGCCGCGGCGGCGCTGCCAGCGCGCCTTCACCTTGCGCACGAGGCCGGTCAGCAGCGGCGCCGCGGCCAGCACCAGCGCCATCTGCGCGCCCTGGACGGCGAGGGCGGCGATCAGCTCCACAGCGCCACCGTCAGCAGCAGCGCGATCAGCGCCAGGAACACCGCCATCAGGTAGCGGCGGATGGTGAGGAACTGCAGCGCGTTCAGCCGTCGCGCGGCGAAGGCCACGAAACCCGCGACCGGGGCGTAGCCGAGATCCCAGATCGGGTCGCCCAGGTATTTCTCGATCCGGGCCGGCGCGGTCTCGCCGGGGGGCGGCATGAAGACCCGTTCGGAAGCCCCGAACAGCGGGGCGGCCAGCACGCGGCGGATCGGCTGGGCGAAGCTGTCGGCGGTGTACTGGGTGGCGGGCGAGGGGTCCGGGAAGCCGCAATCCCAGGCAGGTGCCCGGCGGACCGCGCGGGACGCGAACCGGTGGATGGCGGCGGCGGTGACGGCGGCGGCGGCGGCGACGAAGATCAGGATCAGCAGCCCGTCATAGGAGCTGCGGGCGGCGGCCACCGGGACGATCTTCAACCAGGGCCGGCCCAGCTGGGACGGCATCGGCGCGCCCAGCAGGCCGCGCGTGACCGGCGCCAGCGCGTCGATCACCGCGCCCGGAACGATGCCCAGCAGCAGGCTGAGGACCGCCAGCCCGGCCATGGCGGCGCGCTGGAACCCATCGACCTCCCGCGCGGCGGCCGCTTCGGGGCTGCGCGGGCGGCCGAGAAACGCCACCCCGAACAGGCGCACGAAGCAGGCGGCGGCCAGCGCCGCGGCCAGCGCCAGCAGCGCCCCATCGGCCGGGACCATGACCTTGAGGCCCCATTGCGGCAGATCGGGATGCAGCAGGATGGCCTGGAAGGTGAGCCATTCCGAGACGAACCCGCCGAGCGGCGGCAATCCGGCGATGGCGGCGCAGCCGATCAGGACCCAGAACGCGGTCCCCGGCATCCGCCGGATCAGCCCCCCCAGCCGGTCCAGCCGGCGCGTCCCGCTGCCCGACTGCACCGCCCCCGCGCCCATGAACAGCAGCGATTTCATGGCGGCATGGCCCAGCACGTGGAACAGGGCCGCGGTCAGCGCCAGCGCCGCGGCGGCCGGATCGCCATCGGCGCGGAACGCCATGGCCAGACCGAGACCGATGAAGATGATGCCGATATTCTCGATCGTGCTCTGCGCCAGCACGCGCTTGAGGTCGCGCTCGAACATCCCCCGCAGCACCCCCAGCACGGCCGAGGCACCGCCCAGCACCAGCACCGGGATCGCCGCCCACCAGGGCGGACGCCCCAGCAGATCGAAGGCGACGCGGATGAAGGCATAGACCGCGACCTTGGTCATCACCCCGCTCATCAGCGCGGAGACGTGCGAGGGCGCGGCGGGATGCGCCTCCGGCAGCCAGGCGTGCAGCGGGATCAGCCCGGCCTTGGCGCCGGCGCCGGCCAGGACCAGCAGCAGCGCCGCCGCCGCGGTGGCGGTGGACGGATGCGCGGCGCGCATGGCGGCGAAGCCGTAGCCGCCGGCCGGCCCGGCCAGGGCGCCGAAGCCGAACAGCAGCAACAGCCCCGACAGGGTCGCCATCAGCAGATAGAGATAAGCCGCCGACCGCGCCGCCGCGTCGCGATGGTCCGCCAGCACCAGCGCCCAGGAGGCGAGCGACATCACCTCCCACGCCAGCAGAAAGCCGAACGCATCGGCGGCCAGCAGGACCAGGTTCATGGCCGCCAGGAACACCGGGTAGAACGGCAGCACCCGGTCGGGCGCGGGACCGTGGTGACCGCCGGGGGCGGCGTAGCCCAGCGCATAAAGGCTGGCCGCGGCACCCCCCAGATCGACCACCACCAGAAAGAATCCGGCCAACGGATCGAGCGCGAAGCGGGCGCCGATCCAAGGCAGGAACAGCGGCAGCCGGAGGCTGGCGGGGGCGGTGAACAGGGCGACGAGGCCGCTCGCGGCCAGCCCGGCGCAGAGCGCGATCGCGCCCCCATAAACGGCGCGATGCGCCCGCGGCCGCGCGGGGCCGAGGGCGACACCGAGCGGGCCGAGCGCGCCCAGCCCGGCCAGCAGCACCAGCGGCACGGCCGGGGTCACCCGGGCGGGTCCTTCAAGCGCACGCCGCGCCCGCCGCCGGGGCTCGTGGCGTTGTCGCCGATCAACGCCACGCCGGCCTGATCCAGCGCGCCGACCAGCTTCATCAGGCTGTCCACGTTGCCGCGGATCACGCCCTCGCTGGCTTCCATGCGCTGGATGGTGGGCAGCGACAGCCCGGACAGCTCGGCCAGGCGGCGCTGGTCGAGGCCCAGCAGGGCGCGGGCGGCGCGCATCTGGCCGGCGGTGATCATGGCGGCCAGGATAAGGCGTCAAGAACGACTAATCAAGCATAATACATCAATTATAGTGGTCTACATATCGATTACGGCCCACGCTGCGATCGCGGCGTTTACCGGCCGGTCGCTGCGGCGATGGTCCGCCTGCTGGACTACGACCGCCGGCGCTACCGGGTCCGCGTGGTGGGTATCACCGCCGCCCGACCGCGCGGAATGCGCGATGCCTTCTCCTTGCATGACGTGGGGGAACGCGGCTGTTCGGGTTCGACCACGCCCACGGCATCGCGCCACCTGCCCTGCGACCACCGTCACCGCTTCCGCCGCCCACGCGACATCGTTCCCTGCGCGTTCCAGCACGCCGCCTCCCTGATCTGCGATGTCTTCGACGCCATCGAACCGGCCTGCCGGCGGGAAGCGGTGCCGTTCGCCGTCGTCGCAGTCGGCCTCGCCACGGAGCATGACGATGACCCCGATAATCTGCTTGACCCGCGCGAGGAGCGGCCCGCGGCGCCCGCCCGGCTCCCCCCCGTTACCGGCCGCGCCGCTGCTGGCGGCGCTGTCACGCGACGCCCTTGATCTGCTGGGCGCGATCCTGCGCGACCGGCCCGCCACGGTGAGCGCGCTGGCCGCGCTGACCGGGCGGTCGCCGGCCAACGTCTCGCGATCATTGCAGATGCTGGCCCGCTACGGGCTGATGCGGCTGGCCCGGCAGGGGCGCGACGTCCGGCCCGGGCCGGTGGCGGGCGCCGTGCGGGTGGATTTCGCCACCGGCACCTGGTCGGCCGAACCGGCACCGGGCTGATCCGCTGCCCCCGGGGTCAGCCGATCAGGAACCACAGCCGGAACAGCAGGGTCTCGATCGCGCCCCGGCGGCGCAACCGCGCCCGCAGCGCCCACAGCGCCGCCGCCCGGGGGACCAGGCCGCCTGCCAGGGCGGCCCGCAGGCGGGTGACGGCGGCGGCGGCCTCCGGGCAGAGCACCGAAGGCTGCGCCGCCAGCGCGTCCAGCATCGCTCGCAGCCGGTTGGTGAACGGGCGCGGGCCGCGCCGCAGCGCCGCCAGCGCGCGCCGCACCGGCCCCCGCGCCGCGCCCACCAGATTGCCCCCGTGCTGGCGATACAGGATCACCTCGACCGGGTCGCACAGGCAGGTGCCGCCGGCGGCGGTGACCAGCGCATAGGCCCACCAGTCGTGGAAGAACGCGTCGGGCGGGCGGCTGGCCGCCAGCAGCGCGGCCGCCTCCGGGTTCAGCAGCACGGTGCAGCCCACCGCCACGTTGCCGGCCAGCGCGGCGGGAAACCGGTGCTCCGTGCCGAGCGGCGGGGAGGCGCCGATCGGCCGCAGCGCCGCGTCCACCAGGGTCTGGCGGGCGCAGGCCAGCGCCGGGCCGGCAATGCCGGCCAGGGCGGCGATGCCGCGCGCGAGCTTCTCCGGCCGCCACACATCGTCCTGATCCGCGAAGGCGATCGCCGTGCCGGGGGGCAGGCGCGGCAGGACGGCGCGCAGCAGGGCGAGGAAACTGGGACCGGCGCCCAACGGCGTGCCCAGGGAAGTACCCAGGGGCGCGCCCAGGGGCGGGCCATCGGGCGTTGCGGGTTCGGCGCAACAGCGCGGCTCGCCGGCGGCGAAGGCGGCCATGATCGCGGGCGAGGCATCGCTGGACCCGTCGTCGCGCCAGCAGAGACACCAGTCCCGATGCGTCTGCGCTTGCAGGCTGGCCAGGAACTCCGGCAGAAACGCGGCGCCGTCCCGGGTGGAGAGCAGGATCACCACCGGAGGCGCGGTCGGAAGCTGGCGGTCGGTCACGCCCCGCGGATACTCCGCCCCCCCTCGCTGGCGCAACCTTTGCCCGCGCGCGGCAGCCGTGCCAGGACTGGCGAAATCCCGAGGGAGACGCCGATGCCCACCCCTGCCATCCGCAATGCGCTGCGCGACCGCCTGCGGGCGGGTGAGGTGGCGGCGTCGATGACCGTGCGCGTCTCGCGCGGGATCGAGGTGGCGCGGCTGGCCGCGGCGGCCGGGTTCGATTCGATTTATATTGATCTCGAGCATAACACGCTCGGCGTGGATACCGCCTGCCAGATCTGTCAGGCGGCGCTGGATGTCGGCGTCACCCCGCTGGTGCGGGTGCCGGCGGGATCGCCGGGCCTGGTGGGGCGGATGCTCGACGGCGGCGCGCTCGGAGTGATCGCCCCGCATGTCCAATCGGCGGCCGATGCCGAGGCGGTGGTGCGGCTCTGCCGCTTCCCGCCGCGCGGCGAACGCGGCGCCGCCGGGGCGATGCCGCAATTCGGCTTCCGCCCGGTCCCGCCCGCCGAGGCCAACGCCGCCCTGGATGCGGCGACCTTCGTCGCGGTGATGATCGAGACGGTGGCGGCGCTGGAGGCGGTGGAGGCGATCGCCGCCGTCGATGGGGTGGAGCTGATGATGATCGGCACCAACGATCTCTGCGCCGAGCTCGGGATCACGGGACAATACGACCATCCCTCGGTGGCGGCGGCCTTCGCCCGGGCGATCGCGGCGGCGCGGGCGGCGGGCAAGTTCGTGGGCGTCGGCGGGCTCGCGGGGCGGCCCGATCTGGTGGCCCGCTTCGTCGCCGCGGGGGCGCGCTATGTCTCGACCGGGACCGATCTGGGGTTCCTCGCCGAGGCGGCGGCGGCGAAGGCGCGGTTCGTGCGCGGGCTGGCGATATAGGCCATGGCGGACGGCAAATAACGGTTGCATCGCATCTCCGGGCAGGCTGTATCCGGATTCGCCATCTCACCGCGAGACTCCATGACCGACCATCCGCGCCATCATCCGGGGGCAGCCACCGGTATGCTCGACCCGTTTGCCACGCTGGATGGCGGGCTGGTCGGGGGGTTCGCGTCCATCGGCGTGCCCTGGGCGAGCGGGTTCGCGCCACTGCTGGCGGGCCCCCTGACGGTCGCGGCACCTGCCGCGCCGGCCCCGATGGGCACCACCCCCGCGGGTGCCACCGCTGCGGGCACCACCACCGCCGGCACCACCACCGCCGGCACCAGCCCCGATACCAGCTCCTCGGCCGCCAGCCTCGCGGCGCTTCCGGCAGCCTCCGTCCGCGGCGGGCTGGTCATCCACGTCAGCTACGATTCCTCGGTCTCGAGCGCCACCGCGACCGAGCAATCGGGGTTGCAGGCCGCGGTGAACAGCGCGGTCTCCTTCATGGAGGGCATGTTCACCAACAGCGTCACCATCACCATCGCCGTCGGCTGGGGGGAGGTCGGCGGGCAGACCATCTCCGGCCCCGGCGCGGTGGCGGCGAGCACCAGCACCGGGAATGATCTGAGCTACTCCGCCCTGTCCTCGGCTCTCAAATCGACCTATTCGGCCGGCGGCTCCCAGTATCAATCGCAGGCCGGCGCGGCGCTCCCCGGCAGCGATCCCACAGGCTCCACCGTCACCAAGGATTTCTACGTTTCCCAGGCCCAGGAGAAAGCGCTGGGGGTCGCGTTGTTCGGCGGCGGCACCACGCCCGACGGGTCGATCGGCCTGGCCGCTCTCTCGAACTGGAACTTCGGCACCGCCGGCGTCCGCGCCATCGGCGGGCAATACGACGCGATCGGCGCCATCGAGCACGAGATTTCCGAGGTCATGGGCCGGGTGGGCAGCCTCGGCACGCTGTTCGGATCCGGCATCTACACCCCGCTCGATCTGTTCCGCTACAGCGGCCCCAATTCGCTGACCCCGTCATCCGGCTCCGGATCGTTCTCCACCAACGGCCAAAGCCTGGCGCAGCCGTTCAACGACCCGTTCACCGCCGGCGGGGACGCCGGGGACTGGTCCTCCACCGTCTCCGGCGATGCGTTCGGGTACAGCACGACCGGCAGCGCGGAACTGGTCAGCGCCACCGACCTGCAGGTGATGAACGTGCTCGGCTGGAACCTCTCCGCCAGCGGGCTCGCCAGCGCGGGCAATTGCTTCGCCGCCGGCACCCGCATCGCCACCGCGGATGGCGAGGTCCCGGTGGAGGCATTGGCGCCGGGCACCTTGGTGCGCACCCGTTTCAGCGGGCTGGCGCCGATCCGCTGGATCGGCCACTGGCGGGTGGATTGCCAGCGCCACCCGGAAGCGATGCCGGTGCGGATCGCCCCGGATGCGTTCGGCCCCGGCGCGCCCGCCCGGACGCTGTGGCTTTCGCCCGAGCACGCGGTGGCGGTGGACGGGGCGCTGATCCCGATCCGGCTGCTGGTCAACGGCGCCAGCATCGCCTTCGACCGCGGCGTCCGCCGGATCACCTACCTGCATCTGCGGCTGGACCGCCACGACCTGCTGTTGGCCGAGGGGCAGGAGGCCGAGAGCTTCCTCGATGCCCACGCCCCGGGCTGGCTGGAACCAGCGGCGGCGCAGCGGCACCGGGAGACCGCGTCCTGCCTGCCGCTCGCGGTTGCCCCGGCGGCGGTGGAGCCGGTCTGGGTGCGGCTGGCGGCGCGCTCGGCGGCGCTGGGCCTGCCGGTGCCGCGCCCGGCGGTGACCGCCGGGCCCGCCCTCGCGCTGCGCGTGGACGGACGCCGGGTCGCGCCGCTCGTGCTGACGGCGGAGCACGCGGTCTTCGCCCTGCCGGCGGCGGGGCCGGGCTGGCTGGTCTCGCGGCGGGTGGTGCCGGCGGCGCTGGCGCCCTGGCGGGAGGACCGGCGGCGCCTCGGCGTGCGGGTACGCGAACTCCGCTGGCGGCACGGCGCGCGGGCGGAGACCGTCGCCGCCGACGATCCGCGCCTCACCCGCGGCTGGTGGCCGGCGGAGCGCGACGGTGCCACCCCCTGGCGCTGGACCGACGGGGCCGGACGGCTGCCGGTGGCGGGCGGGGTGCTGGAGGTCGCGTTCTCCCCCGCCCCGGCCTACCCGGCCGAGGCCGGCGGCTGAGGCCGCGCTACCCCTCCCCGGCGGCGAAGCGGATCGCCTCCTCCGCGGCACGGAACAAGGCGCGCGCTTTCTGGCGGCACTCCTCGTACTCCGCCCCGGGGTCGGAATCGGCCACGATCCCGGCCCCGGCCTGCACATACATCACCCCGTCCTTCACCAGCGCGGTGCGCAGCCCGATGCAGGTGTCCATCGTGCCGCCGGCGGCGAAATAGCCGATGCAGCCGGCATAGATGCCGCGCCGCTCGCTCTCGAGCTCCTCGATGATCTCCATCGCCCGTACCTTCGGCGCCCCCGACAGCGTGCCGGCCGGGAAGCCCGCGATCAGCGCGTCCAGCGCATCCTTGCCCTCGGCCAGACGTCCTTCCACATTCGAACTGATATGCATGACGTGGGAGAACCGCTCGACCACGAAGCTCTCGGTCACCTTCACCGAGCCGAGGGCGGCCACCCGCCCGACATCGTTGCGGCCGAGATCGAGCAGCATCAGGTGCTCGGCGCGCTCTTTCGGGTCGGCCAGGAGCTCGGCCTCCAGCGCCTGGTCCTCCTCGTAGGTCGCGCCGCGCCGTCTTGTGCCGGCCAGCGGGCGGATGGTCACCATCCCGTCGCGCAGCCGGACCAGAATCTCCGGGCTGGACGCCACCACCGAGAAGCCGCCGAAATCCAGATAGACCAGGAACGGCGCCGGGTTGATCCGCCGCAGCGCGCGATAGAGCGCCAGCGGCGGCAGGGCGAACGGGGCCGAGAAGCGCTGGCTGAGCACGATCTGGAAGGCATCGCCGGCGGCGATGTAGTCCTTGGCGCGGCCGACCGCGGCGACGAACCCCTCCCGGCTCATGGTGGAGGCGGGTTCGGGCGGCGGCGGCAGGGTGACCGGCGGGGCGGCGCGCGGCACCGGGCGGTCCAGCGCGGCGCGCGCGTCCGCCAGCCGCGCCTGCGCCGCCTCCCAGGCCGCGCCGGCGGCGATGCCCGGGGTCGGATAGACCGGGGCGGCCAGGGTCAGCGTGTCGTTCACGTTGTCGAAAATGGCAAAGAGCGTGGGGCGGATCAGCAGCGCCTCCGGCACGCCGATGCTGTCGGGGTTTTTCTCCGGCAGCCGCTCCATCAGCCGCACCATGTCGTAGCCGAGATAGCCGACCAGCCCGCCCGACATCGGCGGCAGATCGGCCGGCACCTCGAGCCGGGTCTCGGCGATCAGCGCGCGCAGGCTTTCCAGCGGCGGGCGGTCGTCGGGCACGAAGGCGTGCGGGGCGGCGGCGGCGGCGCGGTTCACCTCCGCCCGCCCGCCGCGACAGCGCCAGATCAGATCGGGGGCCATGCCGATGATGGAGTAGCGCCCGCGCGCATCCCCGCCCTCGATGCTTTCCAGCAGGAAGGCGTTCGGGCGCCCCTGCGCCAGCTTCAGGAACGCGCCGACCGGGGTCTCCAGATCCGCGACGCCCCGCCAGCTGACCAGGGCCCCGCGACCGCCGTCATAAAGCGCGCGGAACCCGGCGAAGCCGGACGGAGGCAGGGCGTTCATGGCACCTTCCTATTGGCCATTGTTGACGAAACTCTCGAACTGCGCGTGGTCCACGTAAGGGTGGGCCCGCGCGCGCAGGGAGGCGGCGAAGCCCGCCGCCACGTCCTGCGCCAGCGACTGCGTCAGCACCGTGCTCAGCGCCGCGATCTGCTTCGGATGCCTGGCCGGGTCGGGCGGCGTGATCCCGGTCAGCACCGCGACCACGAACCCGGTCGCGGTCTGCACCATGGTCGGCTCGCCGACGCGCTTCAGCCCGAAGATCGCCGCCCGCAGCGGATCCGGCACGCCGGCGGTCGGGCGCTCGCGCGAGAGCGGCGGGGTCGGCTGCACCGCCAGCGCGGCGATCGCGGCGGCGTGAGCAAACGTGGCGCCGCCCTGCACCGATGTCAAAACCTGTGTCGCCACCCGCTCGGCTTCCTTGCGCCGCCGCGCCGCGGTCCATTGCGCCGTCACCTGGTCCTTCACCGCGGCGAAGGGCTTCTCGCCGGGCTTGGTCACCTTGGTCACGGTCAGCGCGAAATAGGCGGTGCCGCCGCCCAGCGGCAGCGCGACTTCGCGCAGCTCGGCCGGCGGCGTACCGGGCGCGGCGGCGAAGGCGGCCTTGACGATCGCCCCGGTCAGCGCGGCGGGTCCGGGCAGCGGCGCCTTGGCGCCCTCCGGCGTGTCGCCCTTGGCATCCAGCGTGCCCTCGGCGGCGATCAGCCCCAGATCGCCGGGCAGCTTGCCCAGCCCCGCGCCGGTGCCCAGCACGTCGTTGACCTGATGGACCACGTCATAGAGGCGACTGTCGGCCGCGTTGGTGCGCAGCTCCGCGGTGATGGCGGGCGTCGCCTGTGCCAGCGTCTGATTGCCGCCGGAGACGACCCGCGTGACCTGGAAGATCACCGCGCCGAGCGGGGTGACGACCGGCCCGCCGACATCGCCCTGGCCGGTGGCGAAGGCGGCCTTGGCCAGCGCCGGGTCCGGCATTCCCTTGGCCGAGGCCGGCGCCATCGCGACCGCGGTGCCGCCATCCTTCTTCGCCGCCGCCTGCATCGTCGCCCAGTCCGCCCCGCCGCGCCATTGCGTGGCGAGGGAAGCGGCCTGCTTCGCGTCATGCAGCACCAGCACGTGCAGCGCCCGCTTTTCCGGCGCCACGTAGCTCGCCTTGTGGGCCTGGTAATAGGCCGCGACCTGGGCCGGCGTGACATGCACCGTCGCCGCCACCGAGGCGCCGGTGACCGCCACCACCCGGATCGTCCGATAGGCCGGAATCCGATACAGCCACGGGTGATCGGCGTACCAGCGGCGCAGCGCCGCCGCGTCCGGCGCCGGCGGCGGCGGCGCGGCGGCGAAGGGGACCACCGCCATCTCGGCGGTCCGGATCTCGGCCGCGAAGCGGTAAAGCCGGTCCACCAGCTCGGCCGGCGGCGCCAGCCCGGCGATCAGCGCCGAGGTCAGCTGCTGCTGCGCGATCTGCCCGCGCACCATGCCCAGGAACCGATCCTGGGTGATCCCGTTATTGGCCAGCGCGGCGGTGAGCTTGGCCGGGTCATAGACGCCGCCCGGCCCCTGGAAGGCGGGCATGGCGAAGACCGTCTGGCGCACCGCGGCATCGGGGGCGGCGATGCGCAGCCGCCGCAGCTCCTGCTGCAAGGCGATCTGGGCGATCTGCTGATCCAGCGCCGCCTTGGCCACCTGCCGGCGCAGCGCGGCGGTGACGTTGCGGCCTTCCGGCAGGCGCTCCTCGGCGATCGCCAGGTCGCGCTCGAAAATCTGGTTGAATGCGCCGGGGGAGATTTCCTCGCCGCCGACCTTCACCAGATAGCTGGAGGTGCCGATGCGGCGGACCACGTCGCCCACGCCCCAGATCACGAAGGCGATCACCATCACGCCGAAGAAGGCGCGAGCGATCCAGGTATCGAGAAAGCGGCGGAAGGTGGAAATCATGGGCAGGCGGGGTCCCGGGCGGCCGGGCGTTCCTATAGGGGCCGGCGGCGGGGTTTGCCAGCGGTGGGGGGTTGCGATACGGCGAACGGCTCCCAGGGTCTTCGCAGGAAGGAAACGCCGATGCCGCAGCTGATCGCCGGCAACTGGAAAATGCACAAGACCCGGGCCGAGGCGGTGGCGCTCGCTGCCTCCCTGCGCGCCGCCCCCATCCCGCCCGGCGCCAGGTTGCTGGTCTGCCCGCCCTTCACCGCGCTCGCCGCGGTGGCCGAGGCGCTGGCCGGCAGCGCCATCGCGGTGGGCGGGCAGGATTGCCACATGGCCCCGCAGGGCCCGCATACCGGCGACATCTCGGCGCCGATGCTGAAGGAGGCCGGCGCCGGCTTCGTCATCCTGGGCCACTCCGAACGCCGGCAGAACCACGGCGAGACCTCCGAGCAGGTGCGCGAGAAGGTGCTGGCCGCCGTCGCCGCCGGGCTGACCCCGATCGTCTGCGTGGGCGAGACCGCCGACCAGCGCGCCAACGGGGCCGAGACCGACACCGTCGGCTGGCAGATCTCCGGCAGCCTGCCCGCGGGCTTCGCGGGCGTGGTGGCCTATGAGCCGGTCTGGGCGATCGGCACCGGGCGCACGCCGACGCCGGAGGAGGTGGCGGCGATGCACGGCTTCATCCGCGCCGAGCTCACCCGCCAATTCGCCGCCGCCGGGGCCGGGGTGGCGATCCTCTATGGCGGGTCGGTCAATGCCGGCAACGCGGCCGGGCTGCTGGGTCTGCCGGAGGTGGGCGGCGCGCTGGTCGGCGGGGCGAGCCTGACCGCCGAGGCGTTCCTGGCGATCGCGGCGGCGGCGCGGTGATCGGCGCGCTCCTCCTCGGCTACCTGCTCGGCTCGATCCCGTTCGGGCTGGTGTTCACCCGGGCGGCCGGCCTCGGGGACATCCGCCGCGTGGGCTCCGGCAATATCGGCGCCACCAACGTGCTGCGCGCCGGCGGCAAGGCGCTGGCGGCGGCGACGCTGCTGGCCGATGGCGGCAAGGGGGCGGCCGCGGTGCTGCTGGCCGGCTGGGCCTGGGGACCGGCGACGGCGGCCTGGGCCGGGCTGGCCGCGGTGCTGGGGCATCTGTTTCCGGTCTGGCTGCGCTTCCGCGGCGGCAAGGGGGTGGCGACCGGCCTCGGCGTGCTGCTGGCCGCCGCCCCGCTGGCCGGCGCGGTCGCCTGCGCGGTGTGGCTGGCGATGGCGAAGCTGGGGCGGCGGTCCTCGCTGGCCGGGCTGGCCGCCTTCGCGGCGGCGCCGGTGGCGGCCTGGGCGGTCTATGGCGCCGGCCGGGGCTGGCTGGCGCTGGCGGTGGCGGCGCTGGTCTTCGCCCGCCACCACGCCAATATCCGCCGCCTGCTGGCGGGCACCGAGCCGCGCATCGGCGCTGGCGGGCACGAACCCGGATAGCTGGCCTTCCCCGCCGCGTCCCGCTACATCGGCCCCGATGTCCGCCGCACCCAACCCGGTCCAGCCCATCCCCATCCTGATCGTGCCGCATCCGGCGCTGAAGGCCCGGGCGCGCGCGGTGACGCCGGCCGATGCCGCGCAGCTGCGCGACCTCATTCCGCGCATGTTCGCCGCCATGTACGCCGCCCCCGGCATCGGCCTCGCCGCGCCGCAGGTGGGGGTGGGGCTGCGGCTCGCCATCGTCGATCTGATGCCGGAGGAGAAACCGGCGCCGATCGTGCTCATCAACCCGGAGATCGTCGCCGCCTCGGCCGAGCTCGCCACCCGCGAGGAAGGCTGCCTGTCGCTGCCCGGCCATTATGCCGACGTCACCCGGCCGGCCCGGGTCAGCGTGCGCTATTCCGACCCGGAGGGCGCGCGGCGGGAACTCTCGGCCGACGGGCTGCTGGCGGCCTGCGTGCAGCACGAGATCGACCACCTGGACGGCATCCTGTTCACCGATCACCTGTCGCCGCTCAAGCGCAACATGATCCTGCGCCGGCTGGCCAAGGAGCAGCGCCAGAAGCAGGCGCGCTGACGATGCGGCTCGCGTTCATGGGCAGCCCCGATTTCGCGGTGCCGGCGCTGCTGGCGCTGCACGCGGCCGGGCATGACATCGCGGCGGTCTATTGCCAGCCCCCGCGCCCGGCCGGGCGCGGCCAGGCGGTGCGGCCCTGCCCGGTGCAGGCGGCGGCCGAGCGGCTCGGGCTGCCGGTCCGCTCGCCCGCGCGGCTGCGCCAGGCGGCGGAGGAACACGCCGCCTTCGCCGCCCTGCGGGCGGATGCGGCGGTGGTGGCGGCCTACGGGCTGATCCTGCCGCCGCCGATGCTGGCGGCGCCGCGCCTGGGCTGCCTCAACATCCATGCCAGCCTGCTGCCGCGCTGGCGCGGGGCGGCGCCGATCCAGGCCGCCATCCGCGCGGGCGACGCCGAGACCGGCATCACCATCATGCGGATGGACGCCGGGCTCGATACCGGGCCGATGCTGCTGCGCGAGGCGGTGCCGATCCCGCCCCGCGCCACCGCCGGGCTCCTGCACGACGTCCTGGCCGATCGCGGCGCGCGGCTGATCCTGCGCGCCCTGGCGCACATGCCGGCGCCGATCCCGCAGCCGGCGGAGGGTGCCAGCTACGCCCCGCGCCTCACCCGCGCCGACGCCGCGCTGGACTGGACCCTGCCCGCGGCGGCGCTGGACCGGCAGATCCGCGCCTTCGATCCCTGGCCCGGCAGCACCGCCATCCTGGACGGGGGGACGCTGAAACTCCTCGCCGCGCATCCCGAGCCGGCGCCGGGCGCGGCACCTCCCGGCACGCTGCTGGACGCGGCCCTGCTGGTCGCCTGCGGGGCGGACGCGCTGCGGCTGACCCGGGTGCAGCTGCCCGGCCGCGCCGCGCTGGACGCCGCCGCCTTCCTGCGCGGCCATCCGGTGGCGGCGGGGACCAGGCTGGGGTGAGCACGAGCTGGGCGCTGCTGGTGGAATATGACGGCGCCCCCTTCGTCGGCTGGCAGCGGCAGGCGAGCGGGGTCTCGGTGCAGCAGCTGATCGAGGCGGCGGCGGCCCGGCTGGCGCTCGCGGCGCCCCCCGCCACCATCGTCGCCGGCCGCACCGATGCCGGGGTCCACGCCGCCGGCCAAGTCGTGCAGCTATCGCTCGATCGGCCGATCGGCCCCGAGGCGCTGCGCGCGGCGCTGAATTTCCACCTGAAACCGCACCCGGTGGTGGTGCTGCAAGCGGCGGTTGCCCCGGCCGACTGGAACGCGCGATTTTCCGCGCGCTGGCGGCGCTATCGCTACGTCATCCTCAACCGTCGCGCCCGCCCGGCGCTGGCGGCGGGCCGGGTCTGGCACGTGACCGAGAAGCTGGACGCGGCGGCGATGGCGGCCGGCGCGGCGCTGCTGCTGGGGCGGCATGATTTCACCAGCTTCCGCGCCAGCGCCTGCCAGGCGAAGAGCCCGCTGCGCACCCTGGACCGGCTGGAGGTGGCGCGGGACGGCGAGACCATCGTCATCACCGCCCAGGCGCGCAGTTTCCTGCATCATCAGGTGCGCAACATGGTGGGCAGCCTCTGGCGGGTCGGCGGCGGCGCCTGGCCGCCCGCGCGGATGGAAGCGGTGCTGGCGGCGCGCGACCGCGCGGCGGCCGGCCCCACCGCGCCGGCCGAGGGGTTGTGCCTGATGGCGGTGGGGTACCCGGCGGATCCGTTCGGCGGACGGGACGACCTCACCGAGGCGTGACCGTCCCGCGCGCCGCCGTCAGCCTGCGGTCAGGAAGCGCCGTCAGGCTCGGGGCATCGGTTCAGGGAGCCTTCCATGCCAGCGTCGCGTCACGTCCGCCCGCATCCGCAGGGCGGCCGCGCATGACCCACATGCAGCGTCTGCCCGCGGTCCTGCCGCCGCTGCCGGTGGTGCTGTCGGCGCGGCGGCCGAAGGTCTTCCTCTATTCCCACGACACGTTCGGGCTGGGACATCTGCGCCGCAACCTCGCCATCGCCACCGAATTGCTGGACGGGCCGGAGCCGTTCCAGGTCAGCCTGCTCACCGGCTCGCCGGTGATCGACAGCTGGCGGCTGCCGCGCGGGCTGCATGTGCAGCCGCTGCCGCCGGTGGTGAAGACCGGGGCCGAGACCTACGCCGCCCGCGACCCCGGCAGCTGCTTCCCGCTGGTAAAGGGCTACCGGGAGGCGCTGATGCTGAAACTGGTGCTGCGCCACCGCCCCGACATCCTGCTGGTCGATCACGCCCCGGCGGGGATGAACGGCGAGCTGCTGGCGACCCTGGCGCTGATCCGCAATGAACTCCCCGGCACCCGCGCCGTGCTGGGCCTGCGCGACATCCTGGACGGCGCCGAGGCGGTGGCGAAAATCTGGGCCGCCCAGGACATCCACGCCCTGCTCGATCACGCCTATGACGACATCCTGGTCTATGGCGCGCGGCGGATGTTCGACGTGGCCGAGGCCTACGGGCTGTCGGCCAAGGCGGCGGCCAAGCTGCGCTACACCGGCCATGTGGTCGGCCGCCCCGCCGGCGGCGCCGGCGCGGTGTGCTGGAACCCGGCCCGCGCCGGCGCCCGCCCGGTGGTGCTGGTCACCGCCGGCGGCGGCGGCGACGGCTTCGCGCTGATGGAGGCCTATCTGGCCTCGCTGCGCCAGCTGCCCGCCGGCACCGTCCATTCGGTCATCCTCACCGGCCCGCTGATGGCGCCGGAGCAGGCCACCCTCCTGCGCGCCGCCGCCGCGCGGCGGCCGGATATCGAGCTGGTGGAGCGCACCACCGACCTGCTGCCCAGCCTCGCCGCGGCCGACGCGGTGGTGGCGATGGCGGGCTACAACACCGCGGCCGAGCTGATCTCCTGCCGTGCCCGCGCCCTGCTGGTGCCGCGCGCGGCGCCGCGCGCCGAGCAGCGGCTGCGCGCCGAGCTGCTGGCGCGGCTCGGCCTCGCGGTTCACGTTCCGCCGGGCGAGGGGCTGGCGGAACGGCTGGCGGCGGCGCTGCCGGCGCTGCTTGCCGCGCCGCGGCCGGACGGGTCGGGCATCGATCTCAACGGCGCGGCGCGGGTGCGGGAGTTCCTGGCCGGGCGCAGCCTGGCGCTGCTGGCGGGGCGCCTGGCATGACCCCGAATCCGCCCGTCGCCGACGGGCCGATCGCCTATGTGATGAAGCGCTATCCGCGGCTGTCGGAGACCTTCATCCTCAACGAGATCCGCGCCATGGAACGGCTGGGCGCGCGGCTGCACCTGTTCTCGCTGTTGCAGCCCGAGCCGCCGCCGCATCACCCGATGGTGGCCGAGATCGCCGCCCCGCTCATCGCGCCGCCGCCGGACCGAGGGCCGAGGCTGCGGGCCTTCGCCGCCGCGCATGGGGGCATGATCGCCGCCCACCCGCTGCGCTACCTGGGGGCGCTGGCGCGCGCGGCCTGGTGGTCGGCGCAGGCGCCGCGCCCGGCCTCGGTGTGGAAGCAGTTCGCCCGCGGCGGGTTCGTCGCCCTGGCCTGCCGCCGGGCCGGGGTGCGCCACATCCACGCCCATTTCGCCAACGCCCCGGCGGCGGTGGCGCGCTTCGCCAGCCTGATGGCGGGGATCCCGTTCAGCTTCACCGCCCACGCCAAGGACCTCTACCTCACGCCCAGGCGGGTGATCTGGCGCCGCGCCCGCGCCGCCAGTTTCGTCGCCACCTGCACCGAATACAATGCCATGTATCTTCGTGATATCATGGGTGCCGATTCGGGGCGCATCGCCCGGGTCTATCACGGGATCGATCTCGGCCTGTTCGCGCCCCGTCCGCCGGCGGCGGCGGGGACGGCGCCGCTCATTCTCTCGGTCGGGCGGCTGGTGCCGAAGAAGGGCCATGACGATCTGATCGCGGCGCTGGCCCGGCTGCGCGACCGCGGCATCGGCTTCCGCGCCATCCTGGTCGGCGCCGGGCCGCTCCGCGCGGCGCTGGCCGAGCAGATCGAAAGCCTCGATCTCGCCGACCGGGTCAGCCTGCGCGGGGCGATGACCCATGCCGAGCTGATCGCTCTCTATCGCGAGGCCGATCTCTTCGCCCTCGCCCCGCGCATCGCCGAGGACGGCGACCGCGACGGCATCCCGAACGTCATCGCCGAGGCGATGGCGACCGGCGTGCCGGTGGTGGCCACCGCCATCTCCGGCATCCCCGAACTGGTCCAGGACGGCGTCACCGGCCGGCTGGTGCCGCCGCGGGACCCGGCGGCCCTGGCCGGCGCGATGGCCGTGCTGCTGGCGGACCGGCCCGAGGCCCAGCGCCTCGCCGCCGCCGGCCGCGCGCGGCTCGAACGCGATTTCGACCTCTGGGTCACCACCACGCGGCTGCATGCGCTGATGGGCGGCGCCTGCTGCGCTCCGGCGACCGCCCGGCCGCGCCTGCTGGCGGAGGCGATGTCGTGAAGCTGCTCTATCTCTGCCTCGATCGCGGGATTCCGGTGCTGGGCGACAAGGGCGCGTCGGTGCATGTGCGCGCCTTCACCGCCGCCGCCGCCGCGCTGGGCCACGAGGTCACCCTGGCCTGCGCCAGCACCGGCGCCGGCAATCCGCCCCCGCCGGCGCGGCTGATCGCCCTGCCGCCCGCTTCCGACCCGGCGCTGCTGGAGGCCGAGGCGGCGGCGCGCGGCCATGATCCGGCGGTGCTGGAGGATCCCACGGCGCGGCGCGACCTCGCGAAGCTGGCGCATGACCGCGCCCTGCCGCGGCAGATCCTGGCGGCGCTGGACCGCGCTGGGGTGCGCCCGGACCTGATCTGCGAGCGCCACGCTCTGTTCCACACCGCCGGCGTCGCGGTCGCGCGCGCGCTCGGGGTGCGGCGCATCCTGGAAGTCAACGCGCCGCTGCTGGACGAACAGCGCCGCTACCGGGGCCTGGCGCTGGAAGCGGAGGCGGCGGCGGCGGAGGCAGCCTCCTATCGCGGCGCCGATGCGGTGGTGGCGGTCTCGGCGGCGGTGGCCGCGCAGGTGCGGCGGGTGCTGGGGGGGGCGCATCCGCCGGTGGCGGTGCTGCAGAACGGGGTCGATCTCGACCGTTTCCGCCCCGACACGCGGCGGGCCGAGATGCGCGCCATGCTGGGCCTGGGCAACGCGCCGACGCTGGGCTTCTTCGGCAGCTTCAAGCCCTGGCACGGCGTCGGCTTCCTGGCCGAGGTCTTCGCCGACATCGCCGCCGCCCGCCCCGACGCGCGGCTGATCGCGGTGGGCGAGGGGCCCGAGCACGCCGCCTTCGCCGCCCGCCTCGCGGCCGACGGGCTGTCCGGGCGGGCGATCCTGCCCGGACGGGTCGCCCATCACGAGATCCCCGACTGGCTCGCCGCCACCGATCTGACCGTGGCGCCCTATCTGCCGCAGCCCGATTTCTATTTCTCGCCGCTCAAGGTGGTGGAATCGCTGGCCGCCGGGCGGCCGGTGGTGGCCGCCGCGCTGGGCGGCCTGGGGCAGATGATCGTGCCGGGCGAAACCGGACAGGTCTTCACGCCCGGCGATCACGCCGCCTGCCGCGCCGCGCTGCTGGACCTGCTGGACAATCCCGAGCGGCGTGCCGCGATGGGCCGCGCCGCCCGCGCCGCCGCCGCCGGCTGGGGCTGGGACCGGGTGGTGGCGCGCGCGCTGGCGCTGGCGCCGCCCCGGGCCGCCGCGGCATGAACCGCGCCCGCTGGCTCGGCCGCTACCTGCGCGCCGAAGCGGCGGCGCTGGCCGCCGGCGCCGTCGCCATGGCCGCCCGCGCGCTGGTCCTGCTGGCGCTGCCCTGGCCGCTCAAGATCATCATCGACAACGTGATCTTCCGCCGCCCGCTGGCGCCTTCGGTGGTGGCCTGGCTGCCCGATCCGCTGACCCAGCGGATGGCGCTGCTGGACTGGCTGGGGCTCGCCATGCTCGGCCTCGGCGCCCTCGACGCGGCGCTGGTCTATGCCGGCAACCGGCTGTTCCTGAACGCCGCCCAGCGGGTCATGTTCGCGATCCGCTTCGACCTGTTCGCGCATCTGCAACGCCTCTCGCTGGCGTTCCACCAGAACCGGCGCGGCGGCGAGGTGATGGCGCGGCTGGGCGGGGATGTGCGCCAGTTGCAGGATTTCATCGCCGCCCTCGGGATCGACCTGCTGCCGCACGCCCTGACCATCCTCGGCATGGCCGGGGTGATGCTGGCGATGGACTGGCGCTACGCCACGCTGGCGCTGGCGCTGGTGCCGGTGCTGGTGCTGATCGCCCGCCACTACGCCACCCGGCTGCGTCGGGCCCTCCGCCTCCTGCGGGACCGGGAGAGCGCGTTGCAGGCGCAGGCGCAGGAAGTCCTGGCCGGCGTGCAGCTGGTTCAGGCCTTCGGCCGCGAGGCGCACGAGACCCACCGCTTCGGCGCCCAGGCCCGCGAGACCCTGGCCGCCGGGACCGAGGCCAACGCGGTGCAGGCCGAGTTCGGCCCGGCGATGAACTTCACCATCGCCCTCGCCACCGGCGGCATCGCCTGGTACGGCGCGGCGCGGGTGATCGGCGGCGCGCTCTCGCCCGGGCAGCTGCTGATCTTCCTGGCCTATCTGCGCGGCATCGCCACCCCGGCGCGGCAGCTGGCCAAGACCGGGCGCATCTTCGGCCGCGGCGCGGTGGCGCTGGAACGGGTGGGGGATTACCTGCGCGAGGCCCCCGGCATCGCCGACCCGCCCGACGCCGTCGCCCCGGACCATTGCGCCGGCGTGGTGACGTTCCAGGCGGTCCGCTTCGGCTACCGGCCCGATCGTCCGGTGCTGCACGGCATCGACCTCACCCTGACCCCGGGCCGGACCGTCGCCCTGGTGGGCGCCACCGGCTCCGGCAAGAGCACCATCGCCGCGCTGATCCCGCGCTTCTTCGACCCGCAGGGCGGGCGCATCCTGCTGGACGGGCGCGACCTCGCCAGCCTGCCGCTCGGCTGGCTGCGCCGGCAGATCGCCCTGGTCACCCAGGAGCCGCTGCTGTTCCAGGCGACGGTGTGGGAGAACATCGCCTATGGCCGCGAGGGCGCCGGCCGCGCCGAGGCGATGCGCGCCGCCGAGGCGATCGGCATCGGCCCGATCGTCGCCGGCCTGCCGGAGGGCTTCGACACCAGGCTGCGCGAGCGCGGCCTCGGGCTGTCCGGCGGGCAGCGCCAATGCATCGCACTGGCCCGGGCGATGCTGCGCGACGCGCCGGTGGTGATCCTCGACGAGCCGACCGCCAGCCTGGACCCGGAAACCGAGGCCCGCCTGACCGACGCGCTGCACCGCCTGACCGCCCGCCGCGCGGCGCTGGTGATCGCGCATCGGCTGGGCACCGTCACCCGGGCCGACACCATCCTGGTGCTGGACCAGGGGCGCGTGGTGCAGCAGGGCACCCATTCTGAGCTGCTGGCGGAGGGAGGGGTTTACGGCACCCTCTGGCGGGCGCTCCGGCGGGAGGAGCGGCGGGACACTCTGCGGCTGGTGGCGCCGTGATCGCGCCCGTCCGCTGGGGCGGCGCGTGGGCGGGGCTGCTGCTGGCCGCGATCACGCCGGCCGCGGCGGCGCCCTGGGTGCCGCCGGCCGGGCACGGCGTGGTCAAGCCGATGCTGCGCCTGTTCGACGCCCAGACCGGATTTTCCCCCTCCGGCTGGAGCAGCGATCCGATCGCCGGACCGACCGAGCGGGAAACCCAGCTGCGGGTGACCGGCGAGGCCGGCCTCGGCCACGGCTTCGCCCTGGAGTACGACCTGCGCTACGGGTTCCTGAGCAAGATCCGCCGCAAGGGCAAGCGGGACCTCGCCAGTTTCGCGCACGGCCCGCGCGATCAGGAGATCGGGCTGGCGCATCGGCTGGTGGCGACCAGGCAGATGGCGGCGGCCTGGGTGGTGAACGTGGTGATCCCCACCGGCAGCGCGGCCACCACCCCGGCGCTGGGCACCGGGCGCTGGGCGATCGAGCCGGACCTGGACCTCGGCCGGCGCTGGGACGGCGGGCGGGTCGGCGTCTCGGCGCAGGTCGGGCCGCGGATTTTCCTCGACGGCTATGCCGAGCAGCTGCGCGCCACCCTGACCCTGGACGCGGCGCTGGGCCGGCGGTTCCGGCTGTCGGGCGAGGCCTTCTTCTCGCGCACCGCGCGCAACCGCCGCCCGCTGCCGACGGCGGCCAGCGGGGAGGCCTACGATGTCCTGCGGCTGGGGGGCGCGCTGAGCTATCGGCTGCGCCCCGGGGTGGCGCCGTTCCTGGGCTACGAGCGCTACGTGGCCGGCCAGGGGATCCACGCCGGGGAGCGGTTCGTGATGGGCGTGGAACTGTCCTACTGATGCCCCCTGAGCTCTGGCTGGCCCGGCATGGCGAGACCGGCTGGACCCGGACCGGGCGCTATCAGGGCCGCGCCGACGTGCCGTTGGACGCGCTGGGGGCGGCGACGGCGCGGGAGCTGGGCCATGCCCTGGCCGCCGCCGGGGTGGGGCTGGTGGTGACCAGCCCGCTCGCCCGCGCGCGCGAGACCGCGCGGCTGGCCGCACCCGCCGGGGTCGCGGTGGTGACCGATCCGCGGCTGGTGGAACTGGATTTCGGCGCCTGGGAAGGGTTGACCGAGGCCGAGGCGAAGCAGCGCTTCCCGGTGACGATGCGGCGCTGGAAGCGCGATCCGGCCGGCGCCCGCCCGCCGGGCGGGGAGAGCCTGCCGGAGGCGCTGGCGCGCTGGCGGGATGTCCTGGCCGCTCCGCCCTGGCCCGCGACGGCGGAGGCGGTCGCCGTGGTCACCCATGCCGCGCTGATCCGGCTGGCGGTGCTGGACGCGGCCGGGCAGGACCTCGCGGGCTATCGGGGGGTGACGGTGCCGGTGGGGTCGCTGCGGCGGCTCGCGCCGGCGCCGGGCTAGAGGCCTGGGCGCTACTGCACCCCCACCGCCTCGCCCAGCACGGCACCGATCTCCCCGCGCAGCACCAGGTCCGCCATCTCGTCGAGCGGGGTCGGCGCGCGGTTCACGATCACCAGCACCGCCCCCGCCTGCTTCGCCGCCACCGGCAGCCCCGCCGCCGGCCAGACCACCAGCGACGAGCCGACCACGAGGCAGAGCTCGGCCGCGGTCATCGTCGCCTCGGCCCGCGCCATCGCCGCCGCCGGCATCGCCTGGCCGAAGGCGATGGTGGCGGTCTTCACCAAGCCCCCGCAGCGGTCGCAGCGCGGCGCCCTCCCGTCGGCGGCGAAGGCGGCGGCGAGGTCGGCGATCTCGTGGCGCCGCCCGCAGTCGAGGCAGGCGGCCCAGGTGGTGTTGCCGTGGACCTCGATCACCTGCGCGTCGGGCACGCCGGAGGCCTGGTGCAGCCCGTCGATGTTCTGCGTCACCACCGCCTCGGTCCGCCCGGTCGCCACCAGCGCGGCCACCGCGGCGTGGCCGCGATTGGGCCGGGCCGCGCGCAGGATCGGCTCGAGGGCGAAGCGCCGGCGCCAGGTTTCCTGCCGGGCCGCCTCGCTGGCCAGGAATGCGTCGAACGGGATCGGCCGCTCGCGGCTCCAGACCCCGCCCGGGGAGCGGAAATCGGGGATGCCGGACTCGGTGCTGATCCCGGCGCCGGTGAAGACGCTGATCCGGCGGCTCTCCTCGATCATCCGCCGCAGCAGGGTGGTGGTGTCCCGCATGGCCCCTCCGCGCGCCGGGCATG
>JAKBCO010000179.1 GCA_021807785.1 Pseudomonadota bacterium | reverse complement strand
GTCCTGCCCGGCACCTTCCGCCCACGCCGACGCGACTCCGCACCGCGCGCCCTGGCACGCCGCTTGCGCCTGCTGGCGGGTCCGCAACCCGGGAGTTCCCGCCATGTCCCTCACCGCCGCCGTCGGCAGCCTGCCGAGCACCGTCCCCTCGACCGGCGCCATCCATCGCCACCACCATGATTTCGGCCGCCAGATGGACCAGGCCGATCAGGCGACGGCGCGGGCCGCATCCACCATCGGGTCCGCCGCCTCCGGCTCCGGCCAGTTGCTGTCGAACGATCTGTTGCAGCAGATCTCGGCGCTTACGGGGCTGGCCCCGGCGGCTTCGGCGGTGACCGGCTGACACCGGCAATGACGGAACCATACCTCTCCCGTCATGGCCGGGCTCAAGCCCGGCAATGACGGGGGCGCCCCGCGTTCACTCCGCCCGCGCCAGCAGCACCCACCCCGCGCCCACCACCGCCCGCCAGCCCGCCGGCACCAGGGTGGAGGTCGCGTCCTCGGCCAGGATCGCCGGCCCCGCCACCGCCATCCCCGGCCCCAGCGCCGCGCGCGGAAACACCGCCCAATCGCCAACGGTCCCGCTCGCGGTATCGCGCACCGCCAGTCGGCGCGCCGGCGCCGGCGCCGGCACCACCGCCGGCGCCGACGTCGGCACCACCGCCGGCACCTCGGTCGCCACCAGCACCGCGTAGCTCATGATCTCGACATCGGACCCCGGCACCGGCCGGTCGTAGAAACGCGCATAGGCCGCCGTGTAGGCCGCCCCCAGCACCGAGGCCGCATCCGCGCCCAGCGGACCGGCCGGCAGCGTCACCGGAATCTCGTGGCCCTGGCCGACATAGCGCATGAAGGCCATCCGCCGCTCGGTCACCGGCGCGCCGGGCGCGCCCGCCGCCACCATCGCCCCGGCCTCGGCCGCCATCTCCGTCAGCAGCGCGTTCACCGCCGCCGCATCAAGCCGCGACAGGCGCTGATAGAGGCTGCGCACCACCTCATAGGCGACCGGGGCGCGCAGGAAGCCGATGGCGCTGCCCACCCCGGCCCCGTCCGGCACCAGCACGCGCGTGATCCCCAGCTTGCCGGCGATCCGCGCGGCATGGACCGGCCCGCCGCCGCCGAAGGCGATCAGGGTCCGCCCGGCCAGGCTGGCCCCGGATTCCACCGCGTGGACACGCGCCGCGTTGGCCATGTTCTCATCGACCATCTCGACCACCCCCAGCGCCGCCAGTTCCGGGGTCAGGCCCAGCGGCACGCCCACCGCGTCGGCCAGCGCCGCCCGCGCCGCCGCCGGGTCCAGCCGCAGCGTCCCGCCGGCGAACCGCTCCGGCTCGTAGCGGCCCAGCAGGAGGTTGGCGTCGGTCACCGCCGGGCGGGTCCCGCCGCGGCCGTAGCAGGCCGGCCCCGGGTCGGCGCCGGCGCTTTCCGGCCCCACCGCGATCCGCCCCATCGCATCCACCCGCGCCAGCGACCCGCCGCCGGCGCCGATCTCCACCATCTCGATCACCGGGATGCGCAGCGGCAGGCCCGAACCCTTGCGGAACCGCCCGACCCGGGCCACCTCGAAACTGCGCGCGGTCTGCGGGCTGCCGCCGTCGATCAGGCAGATCTTGGCCGTGGTGCCGCCCATGTCGAAGGAAACCACCTGCGCGAGCCCGGCGGCGCGGGCGATGCCGGCGGCGAAGATCGCGCCCCCGGCGGGTCCGGATTCCACCAGCCGGATCGGGAACCGGCAGGCGGTCTCCAAGGTCGCCAGCCCGCCGCCCGAGAGCATCAGGAACAGCGGCGCCGCCACCGCCCGCGCGCGCAGCCCCGCCTCCAGCCGGCGCAGATAGCGCGCCATCAGCGGCTGCACATAGGCGTTGGCGGCGGTGGTCGAGAAGCGCTCCCACTCGCGCATCTCGGGCGAGACCTCCGAGGACAGCGAGACCGGCACATCCGGCAGCGCCGCGGCCAGGATCGCCGCCGTGCGCCGTTCATGCGCCGGGTTGACGAAGGCGTGCAGATAGCCCACCGCCACCGCTTCCACCGCCTCGGCGCGCAGCGTCTCGATCACCCGCGCCAGCGCCGCCTCGTCCAGCGGGCGCAGCACGTTTCCTTCGTTGTCCAGCCGTTCCGGCACCGGCAGGCGCAGATGCCGCGGCACCAGCGGCTCCGGCAGCACGATATCGAGGTCGTACTGGTCGTAGCGACTCTCGTTGCCCATCGCCAGGACGTCGCGGAAGCCCTCGGTGGTCAGCAGCGCGGTGCGCGCGCCCTTGCGCTCGATGATGGCGTTGGTCGCCAGGGTGGTGCCGTGGATCACCAGCCCGATCGCCGCCGGCGCCACCTGGGCGGCTTCGGTGATGTGGGCGAGACCTTCCAGCACCGCGCGCTCGGGCGCCTCCGGCGTGGTCAGCAGCTTGGCGCTGTGCAGCGCCCCGTCGGCGGTCTCCAGTGCCAGATCGGTGAAGGTGCCGCCGATATCGACAGCGAGGCGGGCAGTTGCGGTCATGGCGGCGTCCCGGACGATGCGCCCCCGTCATAGCGCCCTGCCCGGGCCGGACAAGCCGGTTGCCTTCCCCGCGCGCCGGCCGCAGGCTGGCCCCAGGGGAAGGCACGAATCAGGGAGGCGGGCGTGCGGGCCAGGACGGGCGCGGCATGGCTGGCGCTGGCGCTGCTCGCGGCTCCGCCGGCGCGCGCGGCGTCCCCCCCGCCGATCGAGGTCTCCGCCGCGCCGCCCCTGACCTCGGGGGTGGGTCTCGCCGCCGCCCCGGCCGCCGCCCAGACGCTCTCCGGCGCCGCGCTGGAACCGAACGGCACCCCCGACCCGCTGGCCGCGCTCAACCAGCAGGCCGCCGGGGTCAGCTTGCAGAACGCGGCGGCCAACCCGTATCAGCCGAACCTGGTCTATCACGGGTTCGATCTGTCCTCGCTGCAAGGCACGCCGCAGGGGCTGGCGGTCTATGTGGACGGGATGCGCTTCAACCAGGCGTTCGGCGACACGCTGGACTGGGAGTTGCTGGCGCCGATGGCGATCGCCGGACTGACGGTGGAGGACGCCAACCCCGCCTTCGGCCTCAATGCCCTGGGCGGCGCGCTGGTGGTGCGGATGAAGGACGGGTTCGGCTACGCGGGCGGGGTGGCCGAACTCTCCGGCGGTTCCTTCGGGCGGGTGGATGCCCAGGCGGAGTATGGCCGCGTCGCCGGGAACTGGGCGGTCTATGGCGCCGTCGCGGAGCGCCACGAGGCCGGCTGGCGCAACGACCAATCTTCCGACATCCAGGATTTCTATGGCGATCTCGCCGCCCGGCTGCCGGGCACCACGTTCCATCTCAGCCTGATCGCCGGCCACGCGGCGCTGAACGGGCCGGGGACGGCGCCGGTGCAGCTGATCGCGGCCGACCCGGCGGCGCAGTACACGGCGCCTAATTTCATCGGTAACCAATACGCCCGGCTGTCGGTGCGGCTGGACCGCGCGCTGGGACGCCACGACACGCTGCACGCGGCCGCCTACTATGACTATTTCCATCAGAACGTCGCCAACGGCAACGCGCCCAACGATCTTCCCTGCACCGGCGATCCCGGCCTGCTCTGCCAGGACAACGGCACCGGCCCACCCAGCACCACCTCGGGCGGCGCCACCATCCCGGCGTTCGGCACCGGCGGCTACTATTCCGAGCTCGACCGCCAGACCACGGTCACCAACGGTTACGGCGCCAGCCTGATCCTGACCGACCGGCGCAAGCTGGTCGGCCATCGCAACCGGCTGGTCGCGGGGTTCGATTTCGACGGCGCGCAGACCGGCTTCGACGGCGTCGGGCTGATCGGCGGCATCACCCCGTTCTCGCGGGTCTTCATCGGCCCAGGGGTGGTGATCGACGAGCCGGGGACGAACATTCCGGTCTCGATCGCCGTCGGCACCGCCACCTGGGGGGCGTATCTGGCCGACACCGTCCACCTGACACGCCGCCTCGTGCTGTCGGCCTCGGCGCGGGCCAATCTCGCGACGGTAATTATGACCGATCGCGGTGGCGGCGATCTCGGCGGCGATCACAGCTTCCTGCACGTCAACCCGGCCCTCGGCGCCAGCTACCAACTCACGCCGCTGCTACGGGTCTATGCCGGCTATTCCGAGGCCAACCGCGCGCCCACGCCGGCCGAACTCTCCTGCGCGGGCCCGGCCAATGCGTGCAGCCTCGCCAATTTCTTCGTCGCCGACCCGTCACTCAAGCAAGTGGTGGCGCATCGGTGGGAAGCGGGTCTCGCCGGCGAGGCGCTGCTCCCGCACGGCACCAGCCTGCGCTACGACCTCGATGTCTATCGCACGGCGCTGTCCGACGACATCGCCTTCATCACCGCCCCCACCCAGGGGCGGGCCTATTTCGCCAATATCGGCCGGGTGCTGCGCGAGGGCGTGGATTTCGGCCTGCATCTGGACACCGGGCGGCTGCGCGCCTGGCTGCTCTATTCGCACGTGCTGGCGACCTACCAGAACGGCTTCACCGAGGCCGCCGGCGGCAACCCCCATGCCGATGCCAACGGCACCATCGCCGTCCTTCCCGGCGACCGCCTGCCGGGCATCGCCGCCGACACGTTGCGCGTCGGCTTCGACTGGCAGGCCACCAACAAATTCAGCATCGGCCTCTCGGCCCTCGCGGTCGGCCCGAGCTATCTCTATGGCGACGCGGCGAATCTCGACAAGCCGCTGCCCGGCTATGTGGTGCTGAACCTGATCGCCCGCTATCGCCTCACGCCCTCGGTGGAGGTGTTCGGGAGCCTGCAGAACCTGACCGACCAGCGCTACTACACCTACGGCACCTACACCCAGCTCGGCAGCGTCGCGGTGGCGGAGGTGCCGAACCTCACCAACCCGCGCAGCTACAGCATCGCCGCGCCGATCGGCGGGTTCGTGGGGATTCGCGTGCGATTTCGGTAGGTTCGTACCCTTCACGCCTCAATCCAGATGCCGCTTGCTGTCCAGCCACTCCATCATGTGGTGGTTGAACACATCCGGGTGCTCGACATTGGGAAAATGCCGCGCATCGGCGATCTCCTCGTAGCGGCCCTCGGCCACCAGCCCGGCGATGCGGCGGTTCTCGGCCGGCGGGGTGCCCGGGTCCTGATCGCCGCACAGCACCAGCACTGGCGCCGCGACCCGCGGCAGCTGCGCGGTGAAATCGAAATCCATGATCGCCTGGCAGGAGCCGATATAGCCGGCCGGGGTGGTGGCGGCGACGGTGTCGCGGATCTGGCGCAGCCGGGCCGGATCGCGCGCCGGGTAGGCATCGGTGAACCAGCGCGCCACCGTGGCATCGGCCAACGGGGCCACCGATCCGGCGCGCTCCACGGTGGCGATACGCTCGGCCCAGGCGCTCGCGCCCTCGTGCGGGGTCGCCGGGCGGGTGTCGCACCAGATCGCCGAGATCAGCCGCCCGGGGTGCTCCAGCGCGAAGGCCTGGCCCAGCATCCCGCCGATCGAGAGGCCGATGTAATGCACCCGCGCGATCCCCAGCACATCCAACGCGCCGGCGACATCCGCGGCCAGGGCCGACATGGTGTACGGCCCCGCCACCGGGTCCGACCCGCCATGGCCGCGCATGTCGAGGCGCAGCGCCCGCCAGCCCATTTCCAGCAGCGGCGGCACCTGCTCGGCCCACATGCCGCCGTCGGCGGCGAGCGAATGGGTGAAGCAGACCACCGGCGCCGCGCCATCGCCCAGCAGGTCGTAAGCGACGGCGCGACCGTCGAGAGATAGTTTCATATCTGTATTTCCTTCAGGGAAACGGATCAGGCCGGCTCCGCCGCGCCGACCCAGGATTCGCCCCAGCGGTCGCCGAAGACGATCTCGGACAGGCTGCCGCGCCCGACCGGTCCGAAGCGGCCCATCGGGTAGCCGATCGGCAGGATGGCGTAGGAATGCACCCCCGGCGGCAAGCCCAGCGCCAGCTCGGCCTCGGCCTCGTAGAGCAGATGCCGTGTGGTCAGGGTGGAACCGAGCCCGAGGGCGCGCGCGGCCAGCAGCATGTTCTGCACCGCCGGGTAGATGGAGGCGCCGGACCAGCGGGTCGGCGCCGCCGTGCCCTCGTCGAGACAGGCGACGATCCAGACCGGAGCCTCGTGGAAATGCCGGGTCAGATACTCGACCGCGTCGTGCTGGCGCTTGTAGCGCTCGGGCGAGACGCCGGGCGGTGGGGCGGATTTGCGGTAGCGCGGCCCGATCACCTTGTCGAAGGCGCGCTGATAGAGCGCCTGCACCGCTTGCTTGATCGCCATGTCCTTCACCACCATGAAGCGCCAGCGCTGGCTGTTGCCCCCGTTGGCGGCGCCGGCGCCGGCTTCAAGGATGCGCCGGATCAGGGCGTCGGGCACCGGGTCCGGCCGCAGCCGGCGCATGGCGCGCGTGGTATGCATGATCTCGAAGACGTCCTGGGTTTCCGCCGTGCTGTCGGCCATCGCGTCCTCCTTGCGGGCGCGGCTGGGGCACCCGATCCGTCGCCATCAGACCATGGCCGCGTGGCGCTGTCACGCGGCGGTGGTGGGTCTGGCGCTGGCGCTTTCGGGCTGCGCGGCGCGGCTGGCGCCGGCGGGGCCGGCGGTGACGC
>JAKBCO010000178.1 GCA_021807785.1 Pseudomonadota bacterium | reverse complement strand
GCCCCGTTCGGCCCGCCGCCGGTGCGCGCGATCACCGTGGTGCTGCCATCGGCCCCGACGCGGGTCAGGGTCTGGCGCTCGATCTCCACCAGCACCACCGAGCCATCCGCCATGGCGACGGGGCCTTCGGGAAAACAGAGTCCGCGGGCAAGTTCGCGCATCGGTTCGGGTCCGTTCCGGTTACAGGGACACGCAAGCGGCGATCAGCGCCGCGATCGAGGAGAAACAGCGCGCGCCGGCCGCCTCCAACCGACGGACCTTCTCGTCGGGGGATCCGGCGGCGCCATGCATCAGCGCACCGGCATGGCCCATCGCCACCCCCTCCTTCGCCGCCCGCCCGGCGATCAGCGCCAGGAGCGGCTTGGGCGCGCCGAGCGCGGCGTAAGCCTCGGCGGCCTCTTCCTCCTCGGTGCCGCCGACCTCGCCTACCAAGATGATCGCCTCGGTCGCCGGGTCGGCGGCGAAGACCGCCAGCAGGTCGGCGAAGCGCACCCCCTTCACCGAATCGCCGCCCACCCCCACCCAGAGGCTCTGGCCCAGCCCGGCCTCGGCCAGCCGGTAGCCGACCTCATAGGACAGGGTGCCGGATTTGCTCATCAGCCCGAAGCGTCCCGGGCGCAGCGCCACATCGGGCAGGAACCCAAGCTTGATCACCCCGGGGATCGCCAGCCCCGGGGTGGACGCGCCCACCCAGACCGCGCCCGCCGCCCGCGCCGCGCGTCCGAGCCGCAGCGCGTCATGCGCCGGCACCCCCTCGGCCACGGTCACCAGCAGCCGGACGCCGGCTTCGATCGCGGCCAGCCCGGCCGCCAGCGTCTCCGCCGGCGGGGTGAACAGCACCGAGGCCACGGCGCCGGTCGCCGCCACCGCCGCCGCCGGATCGGCGAAGACCGGCACCCCATCGACCGTGCCCGGCGCCCCGGTGCCAGCGACGATGTTGGTCCCGTAGGCGCGCATCAGCCCGGCATGGGTGCGGCCCATGCGCCCGGTGATGCCCTGCACCAGCACCCTGGTCTGGCGCGACAGCGTGCCGATCACCGCGCCGCCTCCACCGCCCGCGCCAGCGCCCGGGTCAGGTCCGGCTCCAGCACCACCCCGGGCGCGCGCGAAGCCAGGATCGCCGCCGCTTCGGTCGCGTTGCGCCCGACCAGCCGGGCGATCACCGGCACCGCCACCGGACGGGCCACCAGCGCCTCCGCCAAGAGCCCCGCGAATTCCGCCAGATCGGTGATGCCGGCGAAGATGTTCACCAGGATCGCGCGCAACTCCGACGCCGCCGCCATCCAGCCCAGCGCGGCGATGATGCGCGCCGGGCTGCCGCGCAGCATGGAGGTACGGATGTCGCAGAAGTTGAGCGGCCTTGCGCCGGCGGCCGCCATCTCGTCGATCAGCATCATCGACAGTCCGGCGCCGGTGGTGAGCAGCCCGATCCGCCCCGCCGGATCGAGCGTCACGTAGTCGAACCCATTCTCGTGGCGGCGGATCGCGTCCGGATAGGCGTCCGGGTCGGCGGCGATGCGCGCGGCCAGCGCCGGCTGGCGCGGCAGGGCGTTGAGGTCGATCACGATCCGCGCGTCGCCGGCGACCGCGCCGATGGCGGTCACGAACAGCGGGTTGATCTCGGCCAGCGCCAGTTCGCGGGACAGCACCAGCCGGGCCAGCCGCGCGGCCACCGGGACCACCACCGGCGGCAGCAGCCCGGGCAGGGCGGCCTCGATCGCCGCCGGATCGGGCGGCAGCCGGGTGCCGGCGAGCCGCCCGCCGGCCTCCACCGCCACCCCGCCGGCCGCGCGGTGGAGCAGCCGCACCCCGTAGCCCGTGGGATCGAGCGCGATCGCCAGGTAGTGCTCGGCCCCGACCGCCACCTGCTCGATCAGGCAGGCGCCGGCGCGGTGGCCGCGATGGGTGGCGCCGAGCAGCGCGCGGAGTGCATCCTCCACCGCCGCCGGCGTGTCGGCGCGGCGGATCAGCCCGGCGAGGCCGCGCCCGCCGGCCGGTACCTGGGCCTTGACCATCCAGGGGCCCGGAATTTCGGGCGCGATAGGCGCGCGCACCAGCTGGCCCGGCGGGGTGGGGATGTCGGCCGCGCGCAGCAGCGCCTTGCCGTCGGCTTCGGTCAGCAGCATCCGCCGATGCTGCGCGGGATCGGCGCGCGCGGGAAGGGGGTCAGCCGGGCCGGGCGGGGAACCGCATCGCCATCACCCGCGCCCCGGCCTCGCCCGCGCGCGCGTCCGGCAACGGCTCCCCGGCCGCGAGGAAGACGCAGGAGCGCGGCCCCAGCCGCTGGCCATCCAGGATCAGGCTGCCGTCCAGCACCACCCAGAAACTCTCCCCATCGTCCGGGGCCGGGCCTGTCATCGCCGCCCCAACCATCGCCCCCCCGGGGGGCAGCGCCACCGGCGTCGCCGCCAGCCCGTCCGGCGCCGCGGCGATCGCCCCGCCCGACGCCTCGCGATGATGGCGCGCGCGCGGCAATTCCCCCCGCGCGCCGGGCATGTAGCGCGCGCCGGGATCCCAGCCGTTGCGCAGGGTGAAATAGGCGAGGCCCGCCGCCCCGGCGCGGATCGGGCCATAGGCGGAATGGGCGGCGACGAAATGCACCGTACCCGGCGCCACTTCGTGCCGGCCGAGCGTGCCGCCGCCGCCGACGATCAGTTGGAACTGGTCGGCCTGGTGGAAATGCGGGGCGACGGTGGTGCCGGGGTCCTGCTCCACCAGGAACGCCATCGGCATCTTCGTGCCGGGTTCGGGGGGCGGCGTGGCGGCAGGGCGGTAGCGGTTGGGGCCGATGTAGCTGGTGAACCAGAACTCGGTGCCGTTCGAGCTGGCGCGACGGCGGGTGGCGGCGGCTTCGCTGGCCTCGGTGATCATCGGCATGGATCGGTCCCTTCGGTGCAAGCACGGCAGCGCCCCTCGGCCTCGATGGTCGCCGCCGTGATGGAAAACCCGCGCCGCATGGCGGCGGCGGCCAGTGCGGCCGACAACGCCGGGTCGGCCAGTTCGATGGTCCGCCCGCATCCGCGGCAGATCAAGAACTGCGCCGGATGGGCATGGGCGTGCGGGGCGGGTTCGGCGACGCATGCCACGAACGCGGCCAGCCGCTCCACCCGATGCACCAGCCCCTGGGCGGAGAGGAAATCCAACGCCCGATAGACCGAGGGGGGTGCCGCTCCGCCCCGGCTGGCGCGCAGCCGGTCGAGAATCTCGTAGGCACCCACCGGCCCGTCGGCATCCAGGATCAGCCCCAGCACGTCGCGCCGCAGCGAGGTCAGCCGCAGCCCGGCGCCGGCGCACAGCGCCTCGGCGCGGGCCAGGGCGGCCCGGGTGGCGGGGGAAAATCCAGCCGGCTGATCCATGCGTCTCCCTTCGGCACTGTCCCTCGGGCACCGCCCCTTGCCGCAGCCGCGGAAAACCCCACGATAGCACGCATGAACACGCACGCCATCGCGGCGGTCCTCGGGACGCTCCGCTTCGACGCCTCCGGCCTGGTGGCCGCCGTCGCCCAGCAGCACGACACCGGCGAGGTGCTGATGCTGGCTTGGATGAATGCCGAGGCGGTGCGGGAGACCCTGGCGACCGGGCGGGTCTGCTACTACTCCCGCTCGCGCGGGCGGCTGTGGCGCAAGGGGGAAAGCTCGGGGCAGACCCAGCGCCTGGTCGAGCTGCGGATGGATTGCGACGGCGACGCGCTGCTGCTGCGGGTCGATCAGCACGGGGTGGCGTGCCACACCGGGCGGCGCAGCTGCTTCTACCGCGCGGCGACGGAGACGGGGCTGGCGGAGACGATGGCGCCGGAGGTGGACCCGAAGGCGCTGTACGGCGCGGGGTGAGGCCGGCGTCGGGCAATGGGGGCGGGACGGTAAGGCGCCGCCCCGGTCACGGCCAGCGCAGCGGCCGATCCGTCTGCCCCAGCACCCAGCCCTCCCACCGATGCAGCCACGGGTCATCCGCCGGCGCGGTATCCGGCCGGCCCCCGGCCAGCACCCCCAGCACGCCCAACAGCCCGATCACGCAGTCGAACCGATCCTCGCCCGCCGCATCGGCGCCGAAGCCATCGGCGATCGTCGCCGCCAGGGCGGGCTCCGCCGCCGCTCCGGAGCGGGCCAGCGCCGTCCGCAGCGCGCCCGCCAGCGCCGCGCGGTCGGCCTGCCGGCGCTTGCTGCCGGCCAGCCGCAGCCCAACCTGGCGCAGCGCCTCGGCCGGGTAGGTCTCGGCCAGCGCCACCCGCCCGGGCGCCAGCAGCCCCCGGAACGGGCCGGCGAAGGGCCAAAGCCGCACGAACGGGGCGGAGAGCGGCAGATCGCGCCAGGCGGCGATCGCGGCCTTGCCGGTCTGGTTGGCGCCCAGGGTCCAGAACAGCGGCGCCCCGGCCGGCCGGGCCGCTGTCGCGCGGTCGCAGGCGCGCGACAGCGCCCGCGCATCCGCCAGCCCCAGCGCCGCGGCATGGGCCGCCCGGGTCATGCCGCGCACCCCGCGCGCGGGGTAGAACGGGCGATCCGGGGCGACCTGATCCAGCGTCGCGCAGACCTCGAAAAATCCGGGCCGTTCGGCCAGACCGGCCAGGAAGGCGGGAAAATCCGCCTCCGCCCGCCGCGCGGCATAGGCACGCGGCAGCCCGAGCGGGAAATCCACCCCCAGCGCCACCGCCCCGCCGCCAGCGCGCGCCAGCAGCCGGGCGAACAAGCTTGCCGCCTCGCCCACCGGTTCGGGCGCGAACACGCGCCAGCCGCCTGCCTCCGGTCGCGCCCAGGCCAGCCACCGCTTGGCCGGGCTCACCGACCAGTCGGCATGGGCCGCGATCAGGGTTTCAGCGGCCGATGCGCGCGCTCGATCAGGCGGGAGAAGAAGCCGGGCTTGCGCGGCGGACGAGCAGCTTCGGCGGCCTTGCGCTCGGCTTTCGCCGCCGCTTCCTGGGCGCGGGATTTCTGCGCCAGCCAGCGATCCAGGCTCATGCCGGCCTTGGCGGCGCGGCGGGCTTCATAGGCGCGCTGGCCTTCGGTCAGGGTCTTCGGATCGGTCGCCATGGGCCGCCTTCTGGCAGGGGCAGGGGCGGGTTTCAAGCCGGGCCGGGTTGCCGGGCGCCAACCGATGCGGCAAACCCCGCCGCGCGGTCCATCCACCTGCGACCGGTCACCGGTCATCCCGCGCCCGGCCCATGCGCGCCACCGGGAACCTCACCAGGAGCTGCCCATGCACGACCCCGCCCCGCCCGTATGGCGTTCCATGCTGTTCGTCCCCGCCACCGCCCCGCGCTTCGTCGCCGGGGCCGCCGACCGCGGCGCCGACGCGATCATCCTCGACCTCGAGGACGCCGTCGCCGCCTCGGAAAAACCTCGCGCCCGCACCCTGCTGGAAGCCGCCATCCCGCAGGTCTCCCGCCGCGGCGCCGACGTCCTGGTGCGGGTCAACCGCCCCTGGCGCATGATGGTCCGCGACATCGAGGCCGCGGTGCTGCCCGGCGTCGCCGCCCTGGTGCTGACCAAGGTCGATGACCCCGAACACGTCCGCGCTGCCGCCGAAATGGTGACCGAACTCGAAGCCGAGCGCAGCCTGCCCACAGGCGCCATCCGCTTCCTGGTGCTGGTGGAAACCGCCGCCGGCTTCTTCCGCATGGAGGCGATCGCGCGCGCCCACCCGCGCATCGTGGCGATGAGCCTCGGCGCCGAGGATTTCGCGCTATCGGTGGGGATGCGTGCGGAACCGGAGGGGCTGTTCTACCCCAAGCAGCACATGCTGTTCGCGGCCCGGGCGGCCGGCGTGATGCCGCTCGGCTTCGTTGGCTCGATCGCCGATTTCCGTGACCAGGAGGCGTTCCGCGCCATCGTCCGCCGCTCCGCCAGGCTGGGCTTCGTCGGCGCCTCCTGCATCCACCCGTTGCAGGTGCCGGTGCTGAACGAATGCTTCTCGCCCGACGCCGCGGAAGTGGAGCGCGCCCATCGCATGGTGGTGGCCTACGATGCCGCCCTCGCCGCCGGCCAGGGCGCGGTGCAGTTCGAGGGCGCGATGATCGACGTGCCGGTGGTCGATCGCGCCCGGACCCTGCTGGCCCGCGACGCGGCGGTGCGCGCCCGCCTGGCACGCGCCGGATGACCCCGAGTCGCAGCGACCTGCTCTGGCTCGGCATCGGCGCCGGCCTCGCCGGTGGCTTGGTGGGGGGGATCCTGCTCGGCGCCGGCATCGGGCTCGTCCTGGCCGGAACCCGCTGGGGCCTCGCCCTGGCGCTGGCCGGCGTCCCGGCCGCCGCCCTGCCCGGACTAGGCATGGCACTCCGGCTGGCGGCGGCGGAGTGATTGGGGGGGGCAGCGCCCCCTGGCCTTCTCGCCCCCCGATCCCCTCGCCTCCCCCGGCTGGACCGCCGTCGCGCCGGACGGCAGAGTGGGGGGGCTCGGAGGGGTTCATGCAGAGTTCGATGCAGTCGCATGCGCTGTTGATTTCGTCGGTGCTCGTTCATGCCGCGCGGCATCATCCCGATGGCGAGATCGTCTCCCGGTCGGAGGAAGGCGCGCTGCACCGGAGCACCTGGGCGGCCACCGAGCGCCGGGCCCGGCGGCTCGCCCGCGTGCTGGCGGGGCTTGGGGTTGGGGCGGGCGAT
>JAKBCO010000010.1 GCA_021807785.1 Pseudomonadota bacterium | reverse complement strand
CTGCCGGACAAGCAGCTGGTGTTCTCCGCCTCGGCCGCGCCGCTGTTCAAGGCGCTGCATGTCTGGCGCATCATCGACCGCCAGAAGCAGGTGCTGCTCTATGTGGTCATCAGCACCAAGCTGGTGCATGGCTCGCCCTATAACTCGCTGTCGGCGATCCCGTACGGGCCGCACTGACCGCCCCTCCTTGGGCGTCGCCCGACCAGCTGCTGCCAAAACCGCGCTCGATACCATCCGGCCGAACAGGGACCCTTCCGGCTGCTCGGCCGGATGGTATCAAGCGTCGGGTTGGTGGGCGGCTGGTATAAAGCGCTATTCCTTGACCCCGCCCGCCAGCGCGCCGCTGACCAGATAGGAGCGCACGAAAAACGTGAACACCAGCACCGGCAGCAGCACCAGCACGCCGGCGGCGGCGATCTTGCCCCACTCCCAGCCGGCATACTGCATGAAATTGACGATCGCGACCGGCGCCGTCATGGCATGGGTCCGCGTCAGGATCAGGGCGAAGAAGAAATCGTTCCACGACATGATGAAACACAGGATGCCGGTGGCCGCCACCCCGGGCGCGGCCAGCGGCAGGGTAACGCGCAGGAAGGTGGACCACACCCCGGCGCCGTCGATCCAGGCGGCTTCCTCCAGCGCGGTCGGAACGGCGGCGAAGAACCCGCGCATGGTCCAGATCACCAGGGCCAGGTTGAACGTCATATAGACGATGATCAGGCCGGGGATCGTGTCGATCAGGCCGATATCGCTGAACACCAGGAAGAACGGGATGGTGAAGGCGACCGGCGGGGCCATCCGCGTGACCAGGACCCACATCGCGATCCGCCCGCGGGCGCGGAAGCGATGCCGCGCCATCGCATACGCGGCCGGCACGCCGAACAGCAGCGAGAGCAGCGTCGATCCCGTGCTGGCCAGCAGGCTGTTGGCGAACGAGGCGGGGAAGCCGCCGGCGGCCAGCGCGCGGTAGTTGGCCATCGTCGGGACGAACACCGGATCCGCGCCGAGGGCCGCACCGTGCGGCCGGAACGACATCTGCACCAGCCACAGCACCGGCGCCAGCACCGCCAGCAGCAGCGCCGCCGCGGCGCCCTGCGTGATGCCCCGTCGCCATCCGCGGCGAGGCGCGCTACGCATCCTCCACCCCGCCCGCGCCCAGCCGCGCGATCAGCAGGCTGAGCCCGAACACGCCCGCCACCATCAGCGTGGCGATCGCCGCGCCATAGCCCCAATAGGCGAAATTGAAGGTCTGGATGAACGCGTAGTAGTTGGTGACCTCGGTCACCCGGCCCGGCCCGCCATTGGTCAGCACGTAGATCAGCGGGAACGCCTTGATGCTGTCGATCAGGCGGAACAGCACCGCGACGGTCAGCGCCGGGCGGATATAGGGCAGGCGCACATGCCAGAACATCTGCCACGCGCTGGCGCCGTCGATCCGCGCCGCCTCCAGCGGTTCGTTCGGCATCATCTGCAACGCGGCCAGCACCATCAGCATGGTGAAGGGAAACCACTCCCACGTATCGGCCAGCGCGATCGCCGGCAGCGCCCAGACCGGGCTGGTGATCAGCGCGCCCGGGCGCAGGCCGAACGCGTCCAGCATCGCATAAACCGGGCTCACGTCGGGCGTGTAGAGGACTTTCCAGATGATCGCGACCACGATCGGCGGCAGCACCATCGGCACCAGGAAGCCGGTGCGCAGCGCGCCCATGAACCGCGACTCGCTGTTCAGCAGCAGCGCGAGCGCGACCCCCAGCAGCGTCTGCAAGCCGACGGTGATCGCCGACAGCTCCAGCTGCAACCACACCGAGTGATCGAAGCTGCCGGTGAACAGCGCCTGACGGTAGTTGGCGAACGGCGTGGAGAAATCGAGCCCGCTGCCGGGACGGATCGGCGTCAGCGGGGTCAGGCTGGTGACCACCAGATAGAGCGCCGGTCCGATCGTAACGACCGCCAGCACCGCCAGGGCGGGGATCAGCCCGAGGGTGAACGCGCGCCGCCGCTCGAGCGACCAGGCGGTGCGACCGGCGGCCACCGTCCGCGATCAGAGCTTCACGCCGGCGCGGCGCAGCTGCACGATGGAATTCCGCTGCGCCGCGGCCATCGCCTGCTGCGCGGTTTTCTCGCCCGAAACGATGCCCTGGATCGCGATGTCGATCTGACGATCGACCTCGGGGTAAGGCGGCACGGTGCGATACGCCATATAGCCCTTGGCGGCGAGATCGACGGTATCGAGATACATCTTCGCCACGTCGAACCCGTTGAGGGTCAGCTTGCTGCGGAACTCGGGCAGTTCCACGATCGAGCGGCGTGTGACCGAGCTCCAGCCATGCTCGCGGAACATCCGCAGCAGCAGCTTGCGCGACATCGCCCAGGTGATGAACTGCCAGGCGGCATCCTTGTTGCGCGAGCCGGCGGGGATGCCCCAGCCATGGGTCGCGACCTGCGGAAAGCGGCCGGCGGGTCCGGCGGGGAACAGCGAGAACCCGCAGGTCCGCATCACCTTGCTGCCGGGCTGGGCCATCTGCGTGACGAAGGCCTCGTTCTCGGTGGCATAGTTCACCGTGCCGCTTTTCAGCGCGGCCACGACTTCGTCATAGGTGTAGGACAGCGCGCCCCGCGGGCCGAATTTGCGCAGCAGATCGCTGAAGAATCCGGCGGCCTCGACCGCCGCCGGCGTGTCCAGCACCGGCATCAGATCATGCGGCGGGTTGCGGAAGATATTGGCCCCGAACCCTTGCAGGTAGCCGGGGAAGGTCCAGCCGTAATGGTTCTCGGTCAGAAAGCCCGGGACGCCGTCCTTGCCGTTCACCGCCGCCAGCATCTTCGGCATCTCGGAGAAGTTGTCGGGCATGGCGAAGCCCGCCTTGCTTATCAGATCGTAGCGCGCGGCTCCGCCCATCATCACGTCGGCGATCCACGGGATCGCGCAGAGCTGGCCCGCCGCGTTGCGGAACGCGGTGGTGGTGCCGGGGAAGAAATCCGCCGCGTTCCAGTCCGCCGGGGTGAGCTTCGGGTTGGCGATGAAGCTGTCGAGCGGCAGCACCCAGCCCGCGCCGATCCACTGGCCGATGAAGATGAAGGTGACGTTCACCACGTCGTAGGCATCGCTGCGCGTGGCGAGTGCCAGGCCCATGCGCTGGTTGTAGATCGGGAACGACGGGGTCGTGTAGATGACGCGGGCGCCGGTTTCCGCTTCGAACTCGGGGATGTATTTGGCCAGCAGCAGCGGATAGGGCGCGCTCCAGCACGAGATGTTGAGCGTGACGCCCTTGAGCGGCTTGGTCCCGCCCGCCGCCGGTGCCTTGCCGGAGAGCGCCAGAAGCCCGCCCGCCGCCGTCCCCGCCGCCAGAACTTGTCGCCGTCCGATCGTGCTGCCCATCGCCACGCTCCCGGTTGTGGGCCGCATTGTGCCGGGCCCGTTCATTGGTAGAATAATACCATCGGCCGCGCCGGGCCGCAAACGGCACGCAACCTTCGGGAGCACCAGCATCATGTCCGGAACCGATCTGGCGGCGCGCCTGAGCGCGCAACTCGGCGATGCGGCGATCGCGCGGGAACTGGCGGCGATCGTCGCGGCCGACACACTCGACTGGACCGCGCCCATGATCGCGGTGCCGCGGATCCAGACCCTCCTCGGCTTCACCTTCGGCAACCGCATGGAAGCGAACGGCAACCGCACTCCGGGGCCGGTGAACCAGGCGCTGGCGGTCATCGCGGCACGGCTGGCCGGGGAGACCGGCGCGCCGGTGATCGCGCAATGGGAAGTGGCCGAGCCGACGGCGGCCTTGCTGGCGGACGGGCGGGTCCGGCCGATCTTCCCCGGACGAGACGGGCGCGGCGAGCCGGTGTATCTCAGCACACTGGGCGTGCTGGAGGAGCTCGCGCGGACCACACCGCCGGCGCGGCTCGGGATTGTCGGGGTGGTTGCGTTTGCCGACCATCTGCCGCGCTGCGTGGCGACCGCGCGGCGGCTGGGATTCGACGCCTATGCGCCGGCGGGGATTGCGATGCCGACGGACTACGATCCGCTATCCGGGCAGGCCTGGTGCCGCAGCCGGTTGGTCTATCTGGTGCATGACATGATGCTCCGCCTGACCGAGCGGCGCGCGGCGATGCTGGGCGGGTGATCGATCGCCGATCGGAAGCGGGACCGCCGGGAGCTCGTGTGGTTGCCATCCGGGCGAGCATGGGGCAAGCGCCGGATCTGGCGACCTGTCCCTCGTATTCCGGAACGAACTAGAAATGATCGACGCAGCCGCGCGCCCCGGCCAGGAATGCGGCGACGCCGGCCGGTCCCACGGTGGGATCGGGACCGGCGAAATAATCGGCGATCGATCCGACGCCATGGGCTCCGCAACTGCTCGCCCCCCGGCTGCGGGCAGCTGCTCGGGTTACGCTCAGGGTGGGAGCGGTTACCGGGCCGCACTGACCGGCCGCATCAAATGCTTGCGGGGCGACTCGAAGACGCGGCATGATCGAACTCGGCCAACCCCCGGTGCGCCCATGCCCGCCCCCTTGCGCCTGCTGCCGCTGATCCTGCTTGCCCTGCTCGCCGGCTGCGCGGGCGGGCCGCGGCGGGGGATGCAGGGAAGCTACATCGGCGGCGCTGCCCATCTGGCCTGCGTGCCGTACGCGCGCGCGCTCTCGGGGCTCGACCTGCGCGGCGACGCCGGCACCTGGTGGGATCAGGCCGCCGGGCGCTACCGGCGCCGCGAGCGCCCGGTCACCGGCAGCGTGCTGGTGTTCCGCCCCACCGCCCGCCTGCCCGACGGCCATGTCGCGGTGGTGACCCGGGTGCTGGGCCCGCGGCGCATCCTGATCGCGGATGCCAACTGGGTGCCGCGCCGGGTCACCGCCGACCAGCCGGTGATCGATGTCTCCGCCGACAATTCCTGGCGCCTGGTGCGGGTCTATTGGCCGCCGGCGCGCCAGATGGGGGTGCATGTCTATCCGGTGCTGGGCTTCATCCTGCCGCCGGATCCGGCGCCGCCGGCGGCACTTGCCGCCCGCGTCGCCCTCGCCCGCCGGATCGCGCTCGGGGAGTGATGCCGACGGCCCTTCGCGATTGAAAGTTACGAAGGAAGCGGTTCCCGGTCGGCGGCGGGGCGGGCGAGCGCAACCGTGCGGCTTCCGGGGGGCTTGTCTTCCCGCAAGTATCCAACTCGGAGATCACGGAGATCCACGAAGCGTCTCGGAATACGGATCGCCGCATCCCGCCTTGCTTCGTGGTTCTTCGTAACCTCCGTGTTAAACCCACTCAGCCCGGCACAGCGCGAACCGCCCCGACCCGACGCCGCCGCTCAGGGCCGCATCGGGTCAAGGCGCGTTTCCGCTCAGGCCGCGCGGCGGAACCCACCGCTCCGCCGCCGCCGCTGGTTGCGCGCCGGTGCTCCGTCATTGGCGGGCGGGGCATGATCCGTCCCGCCGGCCACCGCGAGGCTCGCGCCCGCCATCCGCTCGATCGCGCGCAGCACCGCGCGTTCGGCCGGGTCGCAGAACGAGATCGCGATCCCGCTCTTGCCCGCCCGCGCGGTGCGGCCGATGCGATGGACGTAATCCTCGGCCTGCACCGGCAGGTCGTAGTTGATGACATGCGAAACATCGGTCACGTCGATGCCGCGGGCGGCGATGTCGGTCGCCACCAGCACCCGCGCGCGCCCCGTTCGGAACGCATCCAGCGCCCGCACCCGCTGCGGCTGGCTCTTGTTGCCATGCAGCGCGCTCACCGCGACGCCGCCGGTCTCCAGCGCCAGCGCGACGCGATCGGCGCCATGCTTGGTGCGGGTGAACACGATCACCCGTTCCAGCCCCGGATCGTCCAGCAGCTGGCCCAGCAGCGCCCGCTTTCCGGCCATCGGCACGAAATGCACGCTCTGCGCGATGCGCGGCAGGGTGGCCGGCGCGGCGGCGATGCTGACCCGCGCCGGCTCGCGCAGCAGCTCCTCGGCCAGCCCCGCGATCTCGCGCGGCATGGTGGCCGAAAACAGCGCCGACTGCCGCGCCGCCGGCAGGGCGGCGACGATGCGGCGGATGTCGCGGATGAAGCCGAGGTCGAGCATCCGGTCGGCCTCGTCCAGCACGAAATAGCGCAGCTGGTGCAGCCGCAGCTCGCCGGCGGCCAGCAGGTCGCAGACCCGGCCGGGGGTGCCGATGACGATATCGACGCCGGGGCGCATCCGCCGCACCTGCGCGCTGCGCGAGCAGCCGCCCAGGATGGCGGCGATGCGGACCCGCAGCCCGGCGGCCAGGTCGCGCAGATTTTCCTCGATCTGCAAGGCGAGTTCGCGGGTGGGGGCGAGGATCAGCGCGGCGGTGGCGTGCGGCTGGGCACGGAACGGGTTGGCCGCGAGCTGGTGCAGCAGCGGCAGGGCGAAGGCGGCGGTCTTGCCGGATCCGGTCTGGGCGATGCCGAGCAGGTCGCGCCCGGCGATCAGCGCCGGGATGGCCTGGGCCTGGATCGGGGTGGGGGTGGTGAAACCAAGCGCGTCGAGCGCGCGCAGCTGGACCGCGCCGAGACCGAGCGCGGAGAAATCAGGGGACGTCACGATAAGGGGTAAGCTCCTGCGCCCGCGCGGGCAGAGCCCGGGGCGGTGCGCCAGACATGGACCGCCGCCCCGCGCGACATTGGGGCGGCCAAGGGGAAAGGGAGCGGCACGGGCAAGGCCCTTGAGAGTTGTCCTCGGGGCCCATCGCGCGATCACGCGCCGCGGAGGGGATATGGCCTGTCCGCCCCGCGAGCGCAAGAGCACCCCGTCCTGGCCGGGCTTGACCCGGCCATCCGCCCCCGACGCGCCAACCAGGAAATCCACCCTCTCACAAGATTTTTCTCTTGACATCACCTCTAACATGTTCTACATCCCCCCCATCAACAACCTTGGACCCGCCCACCCGCCATGCCGCCGTCCCCCGTCACCCAGTTCCTGACCCATGTCAGCACGCTCCTCACCGCGTTGCTGACCCGCGTCACCACCCTGGGCGACCCGGCCCCGCGCCTCGGCGAACCGCTGGCCACCCTGCTCCAAACCCGCCTCACCGAAATCGCGCAAGCGATCCACAAGCTCCTCACCACGCCCTTCACCGGCCGCACCCGCCCGGCGATGCACCTCGCCCCCCGCTTCCTCCTCGCCAGCCGCCCGGTCCCCACCCCCGACCCCAACAAGCCCGCGCGCGAGAAAGCCCCGCGCCTGCCCACCCACTACCGCTGGCTGACCAAGCTGTTCCCGGAGTTCCTCCCCGACCGCCACGCCCTGGAAGACCAGTTGCGCGAGCAGGACGTGAAGGACGCCATCGCCGCCGACCCGCGCCTGGCGAAAGCCATCCGCAAGCTGGCCTGGATGCTGGGCGTGCAACGCAACCTGATCCCCCCGGGACCGCCGAGGGGCCAGGTGCTGCTGCTGGTCGGCTGCTCGGTGGAGCAGGCGCGGGGGGAATACCGGGACGGGCTCAAGACCATGAGCCACGATCAGGTGCTGCGGAAGCACTGTATGTTCCCCGATCACCCGTTCCAGGTGCGGATGCGGGAGGTCTCCCGCGACAAGCGCCACAACCACGACAAGCGGCCGGTGTGGCTCGGCGGGGGCCTGAAGCCGCCCGAGCTTCAGCCGATCCCCTACCCACTCCGAACGTGACGCGCGGGATACCAACTGCCCGCGCAAACGCACGCCCGAAACGTTACGTTATAACAACAATAACTACCGCTGCATCCGCCCGCACCAGAACGTCCCCCGCCCCCCCTGCGCCGCCCGCCTGATCCCCTCGCACCCCGCGCCCAGAGGGCACTCCCCCCCGCACCCCATCCCCTCCCGCCCATAGACCCGCCACGACGCCTGGAAATACCCGAGCTCCCCGCTCGGCTGCACGTAATCCCGCAGCGAGGACCCCCCCGCCGCGATCGCCTCCGTCAGCACCGCGCGGATCGCCGCCACCAGCCGCTCGGCCCGCGCTCCGGTCACCGTCCCCGCCCGCCGGAACGGGCTGATCCGCGCCCGGAACAACGCCTCGCAGACATAGATATTCCCGAGCCCCGCCACCACCGACTGGTCCAGCAGCACCGGCTTCACCGCGCTCCGCCGCCCCGCCAGCCCGGCGGCCAGCACCGAGGCGGAGAACCCCGCCTCCAGCGGCTCCGGCCCCAGCCCCGCCAGCAGCCGGTGCCGGTCCTCCGCCGCCGTCGCCACCAGATCCACCGATCCGAACCGCCGCGGATCGACGAATCCCAGCCGCGTGCCGTCCCCGGTCTCCAGCACCAGGTGCTCATGCGCCGCCGGCGGCGCGTTTCCGCCCACGCGCTCCAGCACACCCTCGCCCACGCGCTCCAGCACACCCTCGCCCACGCGCCCCAGCACGATCCGCCCCGACATCCCCAGATGCCAGAGCACGCTGTCCCCGCCCTCGAGCCGCATCAGGATGTATTTTCCGCGCCGGCGGAACCCCAGCACAAGCGCGCCCTCGAGCCGCCCCGCCAGCCCCGCCGGCAGCTTCCAGCGCAGATCCCCCCGCCGCACGTCCACCCGCGCCACCACCCGGCCGGTCAGCCGCGCGTCCATCCCGCGCATCACGGTTTCAACTTCGGGAAGTTCGGGCACGGACCGCCTCCAACGGTCGGCGGACGGTTCCCGCGACCCCGCCGGCAGGCTATACCGCCCCCGCCATGACCGCCACCCAAGCGACCGAGACCGATTTCGGCTTCCGCCGCGTCCCAGCCGCCGACAAGGCGGGGCTGGTGCGGGAGGTGTTCGCCTCCGTCGCCCCCCGCTACGACGTGATGAACGACCTGATGTCGCTCGGCGTCCATCGGGTCTGGAAGCGCCTCCTGCTCTCCGCGCTCGATCCGCGGCCGAACCGGTCCCTGCTCGACCTCGCCGCCGGCACCGGCGATATCGGCCTCGGCTGGCGCCGCCTCGGCGGCGGGCCCGCGCTGCTCACCGACATCAACCCCGCCATGCTCGCCATCGCCCGCGACCGCGCCGCCGACCGCGGGCAGCTCGGCGATCTCGGCTTCCTGATCGCCGATGCCGAGCGCCTGCCGCTGCCCGACGGCGGCTTCGACCGCGTCACCATCGCCTTCGGCCTGCGCAACTGCACCGACAAGCAGGCGGTGCTGGCCGAGGCACGGCGGATGCTTCGCCCCGGCGGACGCTTCTTCTGCCTCGAATTCTCGCGCTTGCAGGTCGCCGTCTTCGCCCCCCTCTACGATGCCTGGTCGTTCCGGGTCCTGCCGGCGCTCGGCGCCCGCGTCGCCGGCGACCGCGATTCGTACCAGTACCTCGCCGAAAGCATCCGCACCTTCCCCGACCAGGAGACGCTCGCCGCCATGATGGGCAAGGCCGGCCTGGCCCGGGTGCGCGTGCGAAACCTCTCCGGCGGCATCGCCGCCATCCATTCCGGATGGCGCCTGTGAGCGGGCGGCTCGGGGCCAAGCGCATCCTGCTGATCGTCTCCGGCGGCATCGCCGCCTACAAGGCGCTGGAACTCATCCGCCTGCTGCGCGCCGAGGGCGCCGCGGTCACCCCGCTGCTCAGCGCCAACGCCGCCCGCTTCGTCACCCCGCTCGCCCTGCAGGCCCTCGCCGAATCCAAGGTCTATTCCGACCTCTTCTCGCTCACCGACGAATCCGAGATGGGGCATATCCAGCTGTCGCGGGCCGCCGATCTGCTGGTGGTGGCGCCGGCCAGCGCCGATCTGCTGGCCCGGATGGCGGCGGGGCTGGCCGACGATCTCGCCGCCACCGTCCTGCTCGCCACCGACAAGCCGGTGCTGATCGCCCCGGCGATGAATGTGCGGATGTGGGAACACCCGGCCACCCAGGCCAACATCGCCACCCTGGCCGCGCGCGGGGTGCGTCGGGTCGGCCCCGACGAGGGCCCGATGGCCTGCAACGAATTCGGCTTCGGCCGGATGGCCGAACCGCCCGCCATCCTCGGCGCCATCATCGCCTGCCTCGCCGCCGGCCCGCTCGCCGGACGCCACGCCCTGGTCACCTCCGGCCCCACCCATGAGCCGATCGACCCGGTGCGCTACCTCGCCAACCGCAGCTCCGGCCGCCAGGGCCACGCCATCGCCGCCGCCCTCGCCGCCCTCGGCGCGCGGGTCAGCCTGATATCCGGCCCGGTCGCCCTGCCGGACCCGCCCGGCGTCGCCGTGACCCGGGTGGAGACCGCGCGGCAGATGCTCGCCGCCTGCCAGGCCGCGCTGCCCGCCGATCTCGCGGTCTTCGCCGCCGCCGTCGCCGACTGGCGGGTGGAACGCGAGGCCGGCTCGAAGATCAAGAAATCCCCCGGCGCCCCGCCGCCTTCCCTCAGCCTGACCCCGAACCCCGACATCCTGGCGACCATCGCCAGCCCCGGCCCCCTGCGCCCGCGCCTCGTGGTCGGCTTCGCCGCCGAGACCGACGCGCTCGCCGAAAACGCCGCCGCCAAGCGCGCCCGCAAGAACGCCGACTGGATCGTCGCCAACGACGTCTCGCCCGCCACCGGCATCATGGGCGGGGCGCGCAACACCGTCCGCCTGCTGACCGCATCCGGCGCCGAGGACTGGCCCGACCTGCCCAAGACCGAGGTCGCCGCGCGGCTCGCCCGCCGCATCGCCGAGGCGCTCGCGTGAGCATCCCGGTCCGCGTCCAGCGCCTGCCCCACGGTGCCGATCTGCCGCTGCCCGACTACGCGACCGCGGCGGCGGCGGGGCTGGACCTGCTCGCCGCCGTCACCGCGCCGCTCGCCATCCCGCCCGGCGGGCGGGCGCTGATCCCGACCGGCCTCGCCATCGCCCTGCCGGAGGGGTTCGAGCTGCAGATCCGCCCCCGCTCCGGCCTGGCGCTGCGCCACGGCATCACCCTGCCCAACAGCCCCGGCACCATCGATGCCGACTACCGGGGCGAGCTCGGGGTGATCCTGCTCAACACCGGGGCCGAGGCCTTCACCGTCACCCGCGGGATGCGTATCGCCCAGGCGGTGCTGGCCCCGGTGACGCGGCTCGCCTGGGTGCCGGTGGCGGCGCTCGAGGACACCGCGCGCGGCGCCGGCGGCTTCGGCTCCACCGGCCTCTCGACCAAGCCCCCGGCCTGAGGCGGTGGCGCGATCCCCGCTTCCGACGCTGATCGCCGGGCGGCGTGGCCCCAATCTGTGGGATCTCGCCGCCGCCATCGTGGTGTTCGCGGTGCTGGTGGGAATGGCGCGGGTGGCCGAGGGCACGTTCCTGCCGATCGCCGCCCCCCACGCGCTGGCGATCAGCCTCGATCCGGCCAACCTGCCGGCCTACGCGGCGCGCACCACGCTCCGGATGTTCGCGGCGATGGCCGCCTCGCTGCTGTTCACCTTCACCTACGCCACCGCGGCGGCGAAAAGCCGGCGCGCGGCGCTGGTGCTGGTCCCGCTGCTCGACATCCTGCAATCGGTGCCGATCCTGGGGTTCCTGACCTTCACCGTGGTGTTCTTCATGAACCTGTTCCCGGGCCAGGTGATGGGTCTGGAACTCGCCTCGGTGTTCGCCATCTTCACCAGCCAGGCCTGGAACATGGCGTTCAGCCTCTATCAGTCGCTGCGCACCCTGCCGGCCGATCTCGAGGAAGCGGCGATCAGCTTCCGCCTCACCCCCTGGCAGCGCTTCTGGCGGCTGGAAGTGCCGTTCGCGGTGCCGGGGCTGGTGTGGAACACCATGATGTCGATGTCGGGCGGCTGGTTCTTCGTGGTGGCCTCGGAGGCGGTGACGGTCGGCAACCGCACCTGGACCCTGCCCGGCATCGGCTCCTACGTGGCGCTGGCCTTGCAGCGGCGGGACCTGCCGGCGGTCGGCTGGGCGATCGCGGCGATGCTGATCGTGATCCTGCTCTACGACCAGCTGCTGTTCCGCCCGCTGGTGGCGTGGTCGGAACGATTCCGCTTCGAGACCACCGCCGCCGCCGAGTCCGAGGATCCGTGGCTGCTGCGGCTGATCCGCCGCACCGCGGTGCTGCGCGAGGCCGGGGCCGCGCTGCGCCTCGCGGTCAACGGCCTGACCGGGCTCCGCCTCGCGCTGCCGCTGCCTCCGGCGCGGGCCGAGCGGCCCCCCTCGCGGGCGGTCGATCGGGCGCTGCTCGCGCTGCTGATGGTGGCGCTGGCGTTGGGCGCGGTGCGCATCGTGCAGTTCCTCTCGGGCAGCATCACCCCGGGGCAGGTCGGGCAGGTGCTGGTGCTGGGGCTGTTCACCCTGGCCCGCGTCGTGGTGCTGATCCTGCTGGCCAGCCTGATCTGGGTGCCGGTGGGGGTGGCGATCGGGCTGCGCCCCGCCTGGGCGCGGCAGGTGCAGCCCTGGGTGCAGTTCCTGGCCGCGTTTCCGGCCAATCTGCTGTTCCCGCCGGTGGTGCTGCTGATCGTGCGGTTCCGGCTGGACCCGGATATCTGGCTGTCGCCGCTGATGATCCTGGGCACCCAGTGGTACATCCTGTTCAACGTGATCGCCGGCGCCGCCGCGTTTCCGGGCGATCTGCGCGAGGCTGCCTCCAGCTTCGGCCTGCGCGGGCGGCTCTGGTGGTTGCGGGTGATGCTGCCCGGCATCCTGCCCTATTACGTGACCGGGGCGATCACCGCCTCCGGCGGCGCCTGGAATGCGGCGATCGTGGCCGAGCTCGCCAGCTGGGGCCGCACCACCCTCGCCGCGCGCGGCCTCGGCGCTTATATCGCCGAGGCCACCGCGGCCGGAAACATGGCCCGGGTGGTGCTGGGGGTGGCGGTGATGTCGGGCTTCGTGGTGCTGTTCAACCGGCTGCTGTGGCGGCCACTCTATGAATTCGCCGCCCGGCGGATGACCCTGTGACGGGAGCGCGCATGGAGCAGACCAGCACGGCACCGCTGCTCGACGTGCGCGGCTGCCGCCAAGCCTACCACAAGGACTCGGCAGCCGATCTGCTGGTGTTGGACGATGTCGCGCTGAGCCTGCGGGAGGGCGAGATGGTGGCCCTGCTCGGCCGTTCCGGCTCCGGCAAATCCACCCTGTTGCGCATCATCGCCGGGCTGCTGCGCCCCACCGCGGGCGAGGTGCTGTGGCACGGCACCGCGCTCACGGGCCCGCCTGACGGCGTGGCGATGGTGTTCCAGAGCTTCGCCCTGTTCCCGTGGCTCACCGTGCAGGCCAACGTGGAGCTCGGCCTCGAGGCGCGGGGCATTCCCCGCGCCGAGCGCACCAGCCGCGCGCTGGCCGCGATCGACCTGATCGGCCTCGACGGGTTCGAGAACGCCTATCCGAAGGAGCTTTCGGGTGGGATGCGCCAGCGCGTCGGCCTCGCGCGCGCGCTGGTGGTGCATCCCGACCTGCTGTTGATGGACGAGCCGTTCTCGGCGCTCGACGTGCTGACCGCCGAGACGCTGCGCACCGACCTGATCGACCTCTGGATCGAGGGCAGGCTGCCGGTGAAGTCGGTGCTGATGGTCACCCACAACATCGAGGAGGCGGTGCTGATGTGCGACCGCATCCTGGTGTTCTCGGCCAATCCCGGCCGGGTGGCCCATGAGCTCGCGGTGCCGCTGGCGCATCCGCGCAACCGTCAGGACCCGGCGTTCCGCCAGCTGGTGGAGGACATCTACGCGCTGATGACCCGCCGTCCCGCGCTCACCGCGCCGGCCGCGCCGGGGCCCGCCCAACCGGCCGTGGTGGTGCCGCTGCACCGGGTCGGCACCAACATGATGGCCGGGCTGATGGAGGCCCTGGCCGGCCCCCCGTATAACGGCCGCGCCGACCTGCCGGCGCTGGCGGCCACCTTGCAGCTCGAACTCGACGATCTGTTTCCGCTCGGCGAGACCTTGCAGATGCTCGGCTTCGCCGAGCTCGCCGAGGGCGACATCCTGTTGACCGAGGGCGGCCGCCGCTTCGCCGGGGCCGATACCGACACCCGCAAGGCGCTGTTCGCCGCCGCGCTGCGCGCCCGCGTGCCGCTGGTGGCCACCATCCGCCAGGTGCTGGACGAGCGCTGGAACCACCGCGCGAGCGCGGTGCGCTTCCGCGACGAACTCGAGGATCACATGTCGCCCGACTATGCCGAGGACACGCTGCGGGTGGCGATCGCCTGGGGCCGCTACGCCGAGCTCTACGGCTACGACGAGGAAGCCGAGCAATTCTTCCTCGAGGATGCCGCTTGATCTCCCCGTCTTCCGCAGGAAGACGGGGAGCTGAGACGGAACTGATCTCCCCCTGCCATCTGGCCCGGAAATCCACCGCTCTTTCGCCGCGTCCAACAGGGTGGTCGCGAATCCTGGCCGGCACTGCCCTTGACCTGATGCTGGACGTGAGTATATCGGCTGGGACTCGGAAACGCGTAACGCCCATCGCAAAATGCGTCTCCGCGCCTGCTTCCGTTTCGATCACGTCCCCGCAACCAGACCAAGGGAACACATGAACCCGCGATCTAGCAGCCAACCCGCGGAAAGCCACAGTAGGCGCTCGCCGTCTGCCGTGCTGCCGCTGGGTTGGATCGCCGCTCGGGCTGTGCATGTGACCGTCGAGGCTCCCGCGCGAAGGCGCTGAGCCGTCCGCGGCCAAGCCTCCCGGGCTCGAGCAACCGCTTGAGCAAGAGGAGGCGCCAAATGGCCGCGCTTCTGCATCTCCGCCCCATTCCCGGGGATCTGCAAGCCGCCGACGCAGTCGCGCGGCTTAACCACGTCGTTCAGGCAACCCTGAACCGGCGCCAAGCCGCACGCCCGATGCTGGTCCGCCGCTGGACCGAAGCGATCGGCGGCGGCCTTTGTTGCGACTGGGACCTCGACGTCCCCCTCCTCCCTCATCCCGCCTGACTGAACCGCGTGGCCGGCATGGTCGCCCCGTGCCGGCTGGCGTTCTCGTGACCATCGCAGCGCGGCGTCGCAGGGCGCCTTGAGGGAGAACAAGGGATGACCCGCATGATCGACATCCGGCCCCCCGACGGCGTCGCCGTCCTCGACAGCGCCCATCTGGGCGACATCGAGGGCGCGCTCGGCACGATCTGCCAGCACGACACCAAGCCCCGCCTGACCTGGCACCGCCGCCTGGTCACCTTGCTGGCGATCCTCGGCCCCGGCCTGATCGTCATGGTCGGCGACAACGACGCCGGCGCCTTCGCCACCTACACGCAGGCGGGGCAGACCTACGGCGCCTCGCTGCTGTGGACGCTGACGTTGCTGATCCCGGTCCTCTACGTCTGCCAGGAGATGGTCGCACGTCTCGGCGCGGTGACCGGCGTGGGACACGCGCGGCTCATCTTCGAGCGCTTCGGCCGGTTCTGGGGCGCCTTCAGCGTGATCGATCTGTTCCTGCTGAACGCGCTGACGATCGTCACCGAATTCATCGGCATCAGCCTCGCCATGGAATATTTCGGCATTCCGAAGCCGCTCGGCGTGCTGGTGGCCGCGGGGCTGATCATCGCCGCGGTCAGCACCGGCAGCTTCCGCCGGTTCGAGCGCTTCGCGTTGGTCGTGTGCCTGGGCAGCCTGGTGGTGGTGCCGATCTTCCTGGCGGCGCATCCGCCCCTGGCACTGGTGGCGCGCAACCTGGTCGTGCCGCAGATGCCGCCAGGCAAGCTCTCCGATGTCATGCTGCTGATCATCGGCATCGTCGGCACCACGGTCGCCCCGTGGCAGCTCTTTTTCCAGCAGAGCTACGTCGTCGATAAGCGCCTCTCGCCGCGCTTCATGCGCTATGAGCGCGCCGACATGGTCATCGGTGTCCTGGCCACCCAGATCGGTGCGATCGCCATGCTGGCCTTCGCGGCGGCCGCCTTTGCCGGCACGCCGGCGTTCGGTCACTTCACCGATGCGGGCGGTGTGGCCACCGGGCTCGCGAAATACGTCGGAAGCTGGGCGGGCGACCTGTTCGCGATCGGGCTGGTCGATGCGGCGATTCTCGGCGCCGCCGCGGTCGGGCTGGCCACCGCCTATGCGTTCGGCGACGTGCTGGCGGTGCGCCACTCGCTGCATCGCAAGCCCACCGACGCCTGGGGGTTCTATCTGATCTATGGCGGGCTGATCGTGTTCTCCGCGGTCCTGGTCCTGCTGCCCGACGCGCCGCTTGGTCTGATCACCGAAGGCGTGCAGGTGCTGGCCGGCGTGCTGCTGCCGAGTGCTACGGTGTTCCTGCTGCTGCTCTGCAACGACAAGGCCGTGCTCGGTCCCTGGGTCAATGGGCGCTGGCAGAACCTGATCACCGGCGTGATCGTCGCCGTGCTGGTGATGCTGTCGATCATTCTTACCGCCGACGTGATGTTTCCCGCCATAACCGATGGGCAGATCCTTGCGATCCTGGGCGGCGGGACGGCGCTTGGGGGGATCGGCCTTGTGGCCACTCGTCTGTCCGTCCGCGGCCGGAAGGACGAGGACACGGCGGACCCGCAAGCCGCCGATCGCAGCACCTGGCGGATGCCGCCCCTGCACCGCCTGCCACCGCCGCGGCTGTCGCTGGTAACTCGCGTCTGGCTCGGCGTGCTGCGGCTCTATCTCGCGATGGCCACCATCATGGTCGTCGTGCGGGTGGTGCAGATTGCTGTCGGGAATGGGTGAGTTTAGCTGGTGTCGCGCGCCGGGTTGGTGGGCGGCGGCGTGCGCAACATGGCTCATACCGGCCGCTGCTGACCCATTCTTCATGGGTCACCATCAACGGCGGATGGTATAAGATCACCCCTTGCCGGCGCCGCCAGATCGGGTCAAACCGCGCCGCGCCCGGGACCGGAGGAGACCCAATGTCCGTACTCGCCCATCGCCGCGCTTTCGTCACCGCCGCCGGGCAGGGGATCGGCCGGGCGATCGCCCTCGCGCTGGCCGAAGCCGGCGCCAGCGTGATCGCCACCGACCGCAACCCGGCCGCGCTCGCCACCCTCGCCGCGCCGAGGCTCTCCACCGCCGTGCTCGACATGCTGGACGCCGATGCGATCGCCGCCGCCGCTGACGCCGCCGGCAAGGTGGACATCCTCTGCAACTGCGCCGGCTTCGTCCACCAGGGCAGCATTCTGGATGCGACCGAGGCGGATTGGAGCTTCGGCTTCGATCTCAACGTGCGCGCCGCCTTCCGCGCCATCCGCGCCTTCCTGCCCGGGATGCTGGCCGGGGGCGGCGGGTCGATCATCTCCATCGCCTCGGTCGCCTCCAGCGTGAAGGGCGTGCCCAACCGGGCAATCTACGGGGCCACCAAGGCGGCGCTGATCGGCCTGACGAAGTCCGTCGCCGCCGATTACGTGACGAGCGGCATCCGCTGCAACGCGATCTGCCCGGGCACCGTCGCCACGCCGAGCCTCGACGAGCGGATCGCCGCCAACGCCGCCGCCGCCGGCGGGATGGCGGCGGCGCGCGCCGCCTTCGTCGCCCGCCAGCCGATGGGACGGCTGGGCACGCCGGAGGAGATCGCGGCACTGGCGGTCTATCTGGCCTCCGATGCCGCTGCCTTCGTTACCGGCCAGGCGCTGGTGATCGACGGCGGCATGACGATCTGATCCCACTCTTCCACCCAAGCGAGGAAATATCCGGATGAAGCTGCTCCGCTACGGCCCCGCCGGCGCCGAAAAGCCCGGCCTGTTGGACGATCACGGCGACATCCGCTGCCTGGCCGCGGTGGTGCGCGATATCGACGGCTTCGCGCTCTCGCCGTCGGCGCTGGCGATGCTGCGCGCGATCGATCCGGCGAGCCTGCCCAAGGTGGGCGGCGCGCCCCGGCTCGGCCCGTGCGTGGCGCGGCCGGTCAACTATGTCTGCATCGGCCTCAACTACGCCGACCACGCGGCGGAGGCCGGAATGCCGGTGCCGAAGGAGCCGATCATCTTCCTGAAATCCCTCGGCGCCTTCTCCGGCCCGAATGACGACGTGCGGATGCCGCGCGGATCGACCAAGCTGGATTGGGAAGTCGAGCTCGGCATCGTCATCGGCAGCACCGCCCGCTACGTGCCGGAATCCCACGCCATGGAGCATGTCGCCGGCTACTGCGTCTGCAACGATGTGAGCGAGCGCGAGTATCAGATCGAACGCGGCGGCACCTGGGACAAGGGCAAGGGCTGCGATACCTTCGGCCCGACCGGCCCCTGGGTGGTCACCGCCGATGCGGTGGCGGACCCGCAGCAGCTGCATCTGTGGACCGAGGTGGACGGCGTGCGGATGCAGGACGGCAGCACCGCCACCATGATCTTCGGGGTGCGCAAGCTGGTGAGCTATGTCAGCCATTTCATCACCCTCCATCCGGGCGACGTGATCGCCACCGGCACCCCGCCCGGTGTCGGCCAGGGCAAGAAGCCGCAGCCGATCTTCCTGCGCCCCGGCAACGTCATGCGCCTGTCGGTGGAGGGGCTGGGCGTGCAGACCCAGCGCGTTGTGGAGGCCTGACCCCGCCGTGCCTGACCCGGCCGTGCCTGGTCCCGCCGCGCCGGCGCGCGGCGGGGAGGGGGCGCGCGCCCTGGCGGTGATCGCGGCGGCGAGCCTCGCCCGGCTGGCGCTGGCCTGGGCGATGGGGCTCGGGATCGACGAATCCTACATGGTGGCCACCGGCCGGTCGCTGCGGGTGGGGTATTTCGACCACCCGCCATCCGCGTGGTGGATGCAATGGGCGGGGGCGGCGCTGTTCCACACCGATGCGCCGCTGGCGGTGCGCGCGCCCTTCATTCTGGCGTTCGCCCTGACCAGTTGGCTGATGTATCGGCTGGGGACGGCGCTCCACGGGGCGCGGGCGGGGCTGTGGGCGGTGATTCTGCTGACCCTTTCGCCGGTGTTCGGGCTGACCACCGCGAGCTGGGTGTTGCCGGACGGGCCGCTGGATCTGGCGCTGGTGGCCGCCGCGCTCTGCCTGTTGCGGGCGCTGGAAGGGCAGGGGTGGCGCTGGTGGCTGGCCACCGGGGTCTGCGCGGGCCTTGGGCTGTTCTCCAAATATACCGCGGTGCTGACGGTGGCGGGGGCGCTGCTCTACCTGCTCACCAGCCCGCGCCACCGGGGCTGGCTCGCCCGGCCGCAGCCCTATGTGGCGGGGCTGCTGGCGCTGCTGGTGTTCGCCCCGGTGGTGGTCTGGAACGCCACCCATCACTGGGCCTCCTTCGCGTTCCAGGGCGATCGCGCCCTGGGGTTGCGGTTTCGGCCCTGGCTGTTCCTGGTGGTGCTGGCGGGCGAGGCGCTGTTCGTGCTGCCCTGGATCTGGGTGCCGATGATGCTGGCCGCCGGGGCGGCGCTGCGCCGGGGGCGGGCGGACTGGCGCGGCTGGCTGGCGCTGTGCCTGGCCGCACCGCCGATCCTGGGCTTCGCGCTGATCGCCGTGGTCTCCCGCCAGCGGGTGCTCTTCCACTGGGCTGCCCCCGGCTACCTGATGCTCTTCCCGCTGCTGGGCGCCGAGGCGGCTCGCCGCGCCGCCGTCCCCTGGGTGCGCCGGCTCACCCTGGGCACGGCGGGGCTGCTGCTGGTGGCGATGGCGGTGATCGGGACCCAGCTGCGGCTGGATTGGCTGCACCCGGTGATCGCCGCGGTGGCGCGCCACGATCCCGACCTGGCCGGGCGCGACTGGACTTCGCTGCGGCGCCAGCTGGCGGCGCGCGGGCTGCTGCGGCCCGGCGTGCTGGTGGGCGTGCCGAGCTGGTCGCTGGGCGGCAAGATCGCCTATGCGCTGGGGCCCGGGGTGCGGGTGATCTGCCTGAACAGGGACGCGCGGCAATTCGGTTTCGATGCGCCGGCGGCGCGCTTCGCCGGGGACGAGGTGCTGGTGCTGACGCCGGGGGCGCCGCCGGCGGGGTGGTTCGCGCGGGTGAAACAGCTGCCGGATGCGACGGTGACGTTCCGCGGGCGCGTGCTGCTGCGGGTGCATGTCTTCCGCGGCGAGGGGCTGCGGCCGATGGCCCAGGATTGAGCGGGGCCGACGCCGTCAGACGTTCGTCATCCCCCCGTCCACCGAGATCGTCTGCCCGGTCACGTAGGAACTGTCCGCCGAGCACAGGAAGCGGATCACCCCGGCCACCTCCTCGGCCCGGCCGAACCGCCCGAGCGGAACGTCGGACGCGCCCGCCGCGCCGCGCGCCGCGATCAGCCCGGCCGCCATCCGCGTGTCGATGATGCCGGGCGCCACCGCGTTCACCAGCACCCGAGGCGCCAGCTTGCGCGCCAGCGACCGGGTGAGCCCCACCAGCCCGCCCTTGGCCGCCGCATAGGCGGCGCGGTCGGGGCTGCCGCGGCGGAAGGCCAGCGAACTGGCGAAGACGATCCGCCCCGTCTCCGCCACGCGCGGAATGAACGCCACCGCCATGTCATAGGCGTTGGTGAGGTTGGCGGCGATGGCGCGGTCCCACACCCCGTGGTCCTCCGGGGAGAGCGGGTCGAATTCGAAGAGCCCGGCCAGATGCACCAGCGCCGCCACCTTCCCGCCGGCCTGGTCCAGCGCCAGCGCGCACTCGTCCGGGGTGGCGAGGTCGGAGCGCCAGGCGGCGAGGCGGCCGGTGCCGAGGTCGCGCTCGGCTGCTTCCAGCGCTGCGGCGTCGCGGTCGATCAGCAGCACATGCGCTCCGCCGTCGAGGAACATCCGCGCGGTCGCGCGGCCGATGCCGCCGGCGCCGCCGGTGATGGCGATGCGCTGGTTGTAGAAGGGCGGCATGTCAGGCGGCCTCCGCCGGGAGGACGCGATCGGCCATCACCTGCACCCGCCACATCATTCGCGGCTCGTCCGGCAGGTAGTCGGCGACGGCGTTGTGGGTGGTGCCGATATTGTCCCACATCAGCACGTCTCCCTCGGTCCAGTGATGGGCATGAAGGTAGTCCGCGCGGTCCTGATGGCGGAACAGGAAATCCAGCAGGGCATCGGATTCCGCGCGCTCCATGCCGTCGATGGCGATGGTGTAGCCGGGGTTGGCATAGAGCACCATGCGCCCGGTGAGCGGGTGGCGGCGGAAGATCGGCTGCGCGACGGGGGGCTTCTGCGCCCGCTGCGCCGGCGTGAGCGGCCGGCGGGTGGCGCCGGGACGGGCGCGCATCATGTCCCAGAATTTCACGAAATCATGGGTCGCGGTGCGCCCAGCCAGCCGCGTCTTCACCCCCTCCGGTAGGTCGTCATACGCGGCGTGCATGTTGCGGAACTGGGTCTCGCCGAGCGGCCTTCCGTGGCGGCGGGGGACGTGGCGGGCATGAAGGATGTTGGCAAGCGCGATCTGGCGGGAATAGGACATGTCGGTGTGCCAGCCCTGGCCGGCGTCATCGAGGCCGAGCTTGGCCCCGGCGGCGTCCCGCATGTTCGAAAGCACCATGACCTGCGGCACCTCGGGCAGCTGGGCGGTGCCGGCGACATGGATTTCGAGGCTGCCGAAGCGGGCGCCGAACCCGGCCAGCGCCCCCGGCGTCAGGTCCTGGCCGGGAAAGCAGAGCACGCCATGCGCGCCGAGCGCGGCGAGCAGTGCCGAGGCGTCGGCATCGTCGAGCGGGCGGGCGAGGTCGAGGCCGGTGACGGTGGCGCCGAGGGTTCGTCCCGTGGGGGTGATCTGCATGGGCGGGTCCTTCGCTCAGGCGGCGTGACGGCGCAGGAATGCCACCACCCGGTCATGCTGGGTGGTGAGATGGGCGGGTCCGCGCCAGTCGGTCAGCACCTCCACCCCCGGCAGCAGGGCGGCGAGTTCGGTGCTGGTGGCGGCCGGATGGGGAATGTCGGTGCCGGGCAGCAACATCGTGGGGACAGGGCAGGCGCGGGCAAAGGTGCGATCGACGCTGAAGACGAAATCGCCCTGCCACATCCTGCGTCCGAACGCGTCCAGCGCCGCGGGGTCGAGCTCGGGGCGGGCGGCGCGCTGCTCGGCGCTCCATTCGGCGTGCGAGTCCTCGAAGTAGCGCGTGTGCTCGGGGTGGCGGCCGATCGGGTTCTGCAGTACCGCGCAGGCGATGCGCGCCGGGGCGGCCTCGATCGCCTTCAGGCAGAAGCTGCCGCCGATGCAGCCGCCGAGCACCGCGAACCGCGCGCAGCCGAGCGCATCCATCAGCGCCAGGTGATCGGCGGCGTAGCTGTGCCAGCCATGATCGGCGTGGATTTCGGTGCGGGAGGCGCCGGCGTTGCGCTGGTCCATCTCGACCGCGGTGAAGCCGGCGGCGGCCAGCGCGCGCGGCCAGTCCACCCAGGGGCGCGGCGGCCCGTCCGGCGGGGACGGCCACATCGCCATGCGCGAGCGCAGCCCGCCGGGGGCGAACAGCAGCACCGGAAAGCCGGAGCCGTGGACCTGGTAGTGGATCTCGCCGTCGGGGCGGGTGAGCACGGACATCGCTTCCTCCTATGTCGTTTGTGCCAGCACGGGGCCGGCGGAAGCGGAAGTCAAGCCGGGGCGTGACGGCGGGACGGGCGCAGCCTAGGGTCGCTCGAACCACGCCGGGAGGGCGACGATGGCGCTGAAACGCATGGTGCTGCAGATCGGCATGGGCACCGATATCCGCGGCGGCGATTCCACCAAGGCGGCGGTGCGCGCGCTGCGCGACGCGCTGTGGCACAATTCCTTGAGCGTCGGCGCCGCGCTGGGGCAGGACGCGGATGCGATGCAGGTCGCCGTCACCATCGGCGTGCCGCGGCCGGAGACGGTGGATCAGGCGGCGGTGCTGGCGGTGCTGCCGCACGGCACCGGGACGGTGCGGGTGGTGGCGGGCGGGCTCGAGATTCCCTCCGAGACCGGCGGCGTGACGCTGATCGCGCAGGCGGCGGCGGAAGTGTTTCTCGAACTGGCGTGAGGGAGCGGACGATGGCCTCGAAACGGGTGATCCTGGAACTCGGCACCGGCAACGATCTGCACGGCGGCGACTACACCAAGGCGGCGCTGCGGGCGGTGGCGGATGCGCTGCACCACAGCTCGCTCAGCCTGATCGGCAGCCTGGGCCTGGATGCGGCGACGATGCTGGTGGAGGTGACGATCGGCGTGCAGCGGCCGGAGCTTGTCGATGCGGGGCGCGTGGCGGCGGCGCTGCCGCACGGGCAGGTGACGGTGCGGGTGGTGCCGGGCGGGCTCGATGTCGCCGATCCGGCGGGGCGGGATCCGGCGGTGATCGCCAGTGCTGCGGTCGCGGTACGGTTTCCGGCGCTGCCGGGCGTGGCGTGAGGGAGGTGCCGATGCAACCGCTGGAATTTCACGAAACCGTCTATCTGCGCCATGGTGCGCGGGCGCTGACCGCGCGGCTGCTGCTGCCGGAGGGCGCCGGGCCGCATCCGGCGGTGGTGGCGCTGCATGGCGGGGCCTGGTGCAAGGGCGCGCGCGGCGATTGCGACGGGCTGGCGTGGGCCTTCGCCGGTGCCGGGATCGCCGTGGCGTCGCTGGATTTCCGCGACGGAGCGGACCTGTATCCGAGCTCGCTGCGCGATATCCATTACGGCATCCGCTGGCTGAAGGCAGAGGCTCCGGCGCTGGGCCTGGGGCGCGTCGGGATCGTCGGCCAGTCGAGCGGCGGGCATCTGGCGATGCTGGCGGCGATGCGCCCGGCCGATCCGCGCTACGCCGCCCTTCCCGCGCCACCGGGCGGGGAGGGGGTGGACGCGACGGTCGCGGCGGTGGTGATGCTCTGGCCGGTGATCAACCCGCTGTCGCGCTATCGCCACGCGCAGCGGGCGCGCGCCGAGGGTGCGGCCTGGGCGGGCGATATCCCGGAGCGCCAGGTGCTCTACTGGGGCGATACCGCGGCGATGGCCGAGGGCAACCCGCTGCTGGCGCTGGAACGCGGTGAGGCGCTGCGCTTGCCGCCGGCGCTGTGGCTGCAAGGCCGTCCCGATCCGGCGCATGACTACCGCGACCCCGAGGGCGGGTTCGACGGCACCGAGCCGGACCGGTTCGCGGCGCGCTATCGGGCGGCGGGGGGCGTGTTGAACCTGCTCACCACCGCGCCGGGGGATCGCGATGGGCCGGCGGCGCTGGCGATGGCGGCGGCGTTTCTGCGGACGGCGTTGGCCTCGCCCCTCGCCACCGCGCGCGGGGGCGGCTAGCATCCGCGCCAGCAGAACGGGAGCGAGACGATGTGGGAACCGGCGACCGGCTATCCTGACCCGGCGGTGCGGGTGCTGCACCCTGATTTCAACAAGTATCGGCTGCCGATGGCTTCGGTGGAGCGGCTCTATACCGGCTGCCGCTGGTCGGAAGGGCCGGTCTATTTCGGCGACGCGCGCTGCGTGCTGTGGTCCGACATCCCGAACGACCGCATCCTGCGCTGGGACGAGGAGGCCGGCACGGTCTCGGTGTTCCGCAAGACATCGTGGAACGCCAATGGCAACACCCGCGACCGCCAGGGCCGGCTGGTGACCTGCGAGCATCGCGGCCGGCGCGTCACCCGCACCGAGCATGACGGCGCCATCACCGTGCTGGCCGACAGCTACGACGGCAAGCCGCTGAATTCGCCGAACGACGTGGTGGTGGCCGCCGACGGAGCGGTCTGGTTCACCGATCCGGTCTTCGGCATCCTCGGCTATTACGAGGGCGAGAAGAAGACACCCGAGTTGGCGCCGGCGGTCTATCGGATCGACGGGCAGACCGGGGCGATCCGCAAGATGACCGACGCGATCGAGGGGCCGAACGGTCTCGCCTTCTCGCCGGACGGCAAGACGCTCTACGTGGTGGCCTCGCGGGAGACGCCGCGCAAGATCCGCGCCTTCGACGTCGCCGACGGGCAGCTTTCCGGCAATCGGGTGGTGATCGATGCTGGGGCGGGCACCCCGGACGGGTTCCGGGTGGATATCGAGGGCAATCTCTGGTGCGGCTGGGGGATGGGCGATCCGGCGCTGGACGGGGTGCGGGTGTTCACCCCGGCGGGCGAGGCGATCGGGCATATCGGGCTGCCGGAGCGTTGCGCCAATCTGTGTTTCGGCGGGCGCTGGCGAAACCGGCTGTTCATGGCGGCCAGCCACGGGTTGTATTCGATATATGTCAATACACAGGGGGTAGCGGGGGGGTGATTACACGCATGAGTTGTATAATAAGGCATAAACACAACCCACGGTAATGGGCTCGAAATGTTGACAACTGGTCATGTGCCAGGCGTAATGTGCTGGGAGCGGGCGGCGCGAACCGGGGAACAGATCGCATGGGCCGAAACGTCGCGAAAACGGTGTTGGGTGGACTCTATGCCGTAGCTTTCGCGCTGGCCGCTGTGCCGGCGTTGGCGGCGTTGCCGGCGGGGACCCCGCCGCTGCCCACCGGCTCTCCCCTGCCGCATGTCTTGCCGCGCGCCGCGCCCCTGGTGCAGCCGGCGGCGCCGGCGGCCCCGCTCCCGGTCACCACCGAGGTGCCGAACCGGCCGGTGCCGGTGCGCCGGGTGGTGCTGGAAGGGGTCACCGCCTACACCCAGGCGCAGCTGGCGCCGCTGCTGGTCGGGCTGACCGGCCCCGCGGTACCGTTGCCGCGCATCGAGGCGGCGCGCGAGGCGCTGCTGCGCCGTTACCATGACGACGGCTATGTGCTGAGCTCGGTCTCTGCCAGTCTCGGCGTCAAGGGCACGTTGCGCTTCCTGGTCACCGAGGGGCGCATCGTCAGCGTGAAGCTGTCGGGCGATATCGGCCCCGCCGGCACCCAGGTGCTGCGCTTCCTCGACCGCCTGACCACGGTTCGCCCGGTCACCGAGGCGGCCCTGGAGCGGGCGTTGCTGCTGGCGCAGAGCGTGCCCGGGGTGCAGATGCACGCGGTGCTGGAACCCTCGGCGGGGCGGCCCGGGGCGCTCAACCTGATCGCCGAAGTGCAGCGCAAGGTGGTGGACGGGCTGGTGACCACCGACAATTACGCCTCCACTTATACCGGGCCGTATGAATCGCTGGCGGTCTTCGACATCAACAGCCTGACCGAATTCGGCGACCAGACCGAAATTTCTCTTTATCATACCTGGCCGAACACCGAGAATTTCGGGCAGATTTCGGAGCAAATCTATCTGGGCGGCTCGGGGCTCCGGCTCAAGGTCTATGGCGGCGCTGGCCATTCCAACCCGTCCGGGCCGCTGGCGTCGGAAGGCTATCTTGGCATCACCCAGGTCTATGGTGCGCGGCTGAGCTATCCGCTGATTCGGGCCCGCCAGCAGAGCCTCGAGATCTACACCGCCTTCGATGCGATCGATTCGATGGTCAGTCTGGAGACCGGCGGGGTGCGCTCCCGGGCCAGCTCCGATGCGCTGCGGGTGCTGCGGGCCGGGGTCGATTACGCGCGCACCGATCTGCTGGCCGGGGTCAACCGCGGCGCGCTGAATATCGCCGATCTCAGCGTCTCGCACGGGCTGCCGATCCTGGGGGCGGCGCGCGACGGGGCGGCGGATGCGCCGCGCACCGGCGAGCGGACCGATTTCTTCAAGGTCGATTTCCGCCTGAGCCGCACCCAGACGCTGTTTTCGCCCTGGCGCAACGCCACGGTGGCGCTGATGGGCCTGGTCACCGGGCAGTGGAGCCCCGACATCCTGCCGCCGGCCGAGGAGTTCTATCTCGGCGGCTTCGAATACACCCGTGGCTATTACGCCGGCGAAGTGAGCGGCGACAAGGGCTTGGCCGCGACCGGAGAGCTGCAGCTCAACACCCCGATCGATCTGCACCGGCTGCACCTGCCCGAGAATGTGGCGACCCAGTTCTTCCTTTTCTACGACTGGGGCGAGGTCTGGCAGAACCAGCCGCTGGGGCTGGCGATGCATGTGGCCTCGATCGGCGGCGGGGTGCGGGTGTCGATCACGCCGCGGCTCGAGGTCGATCTGCTCGGGCTGCATCGTTTCAACGTCTATCCGACCGGCACCGGGGCGTCGATTTCGGCGCTGCGCGGCTCGGCCTTCTACTGGCGGGTGATGGGGCGGTTCTGATGCGCAAGGAACAGGCAAGGCTGACCCGGTCCGTCCGTCCCGCGCCGGGTGGCGCATTGCGGCTGGCCGGGGTGCTGCGGCGCAACCGCCGCGGGCTGCTGCTGACCACCGCGTTGCAAGCCACCGTGGTGCTGGTTCTGGCGCGGCCCGCGCGGGCGCAGCTGGCGCCGAACGCCGCCCCGCAGGGGGGCGTGGTGGTGGGTGGGGCGGCGAGCATTGCCCGCTCGG
>JAKBCO010000177.1 GCA_021807785.1 Pseudomonadota bacterium | reverse complement strand
CCCCCAGCGATACCCGTGCAACCGCCCGTCCGTCCCCACCGCCCGGTGGCACGGCACCAGCGGCGCCACCGGGTTCGCCCCCGCCGCCGCGCCGGCCGCCCGCGCCGCGCCCGGCGCCCCGGCCATCGCCGCGAGCGCGGCATAGCTGCACGTCTCCCCAGCCGGGATCCGCCGCAGCGCCTCCCACACCCGCAGCTGGAACGCGGTCCCGCGCAGGTCGAGCGGCAGCGCCGCCGCCGCCGCCGGCTCCGCGAGCGCCGCCCGCACGCCGTCCAGCAGCACGGCCACCCCGGCATCGTCACGTTGCAGCTCGGCGCGCGGGAACCGCCGGGCGAGCGCCGCCTCCAGCGCCGCCGCCGGCTCGGCGAAGCCCACGAACGCCACCCCGCGCCCGCTCATCGCCACCAGCAGCGGGCCGAACCGACACTCGTTCAAGCCATAGCGAAGGCGCTCGCCGGCCCCGCCGCGCCGGGCCCGGCCCGGCGTCATGCCCAGCAGCGTCCCACCCGTCTCATAGACCCGGCTTTCCGAGCCGAATCCGGCCTCGGCTACCGCATCGGCCACCCGCGCCCCGCCCGCCAGCGCCGCGTCCAGCCGGCGCGCCCGCGCCGCGGCGGCATAGGCGCGCGGGGTCAGCCCGGTATGCGCGCGGAACAGGCGCAGGAAATGGAACCGCGAGTAGCCGGCGCGGCGGGCCAGCGCCTCCAGCGGCGGCGGCGTCTCGGCGGCCTCGATCGCGGCGCAGGCGTCGGCCACCACCAGTGCGGCCAGCCGGGCACGCGCGCCCAGCGGGTCGCAGCGCTTGCAGGCGCGGAATCCGGCCGCCTCGGCGGCCTGGGCATCGGCGAAGAAGCGCGTGTTGCGCCGCAGCGGGCGCGGCGAGGGGCAGCCGGGGCGGCAGAACACGCCCATGGTGGTGACGGCGTAGAGGAAATCGCCGCTCGCGCGGGCGGTGACGGTCCGCCACATCATCTCGTCAGGGGGCAGGGGCTGGGTCATGGCGCGAAGATGGGCGGATCACCCGCCCCGCGCCATCCGCGTTGTGCTTCCGCTCAGCTCAGCCGCAGCTTCACGTAGGACCCCGGCGCGTCCTCGATCGCCGCGAGCTTGCCGTCCCCGGGCACCCGGGCCGGGACTTTCTCCGGCGCCAGCGCGCTCACCCAGCGCTGCCAGTCGGGCCACCAGGACCCGGCGATCTCGGTCGCCCCGGCCAGCCACGCCTCCGGGTCCGCCGGCAGGTCGGGGTTGATCCAATGGCTGTACTTCCCCCCTTCCGGCGGGTTCACCACCCCGGCGATATGGCCCGATGCCGCCAGCACGAAGCGGTTCGCCCCGCCCAGCAGCCCGGTGCCGCGATAGGTGCTTTTCCACGGCGCGATGTGATCCTCGCGGGTGGACAGGAAATAAGCCGGCACCTTGATCGCGCGCAGGTCGATCGGCACCCCCAGCAGCGAGATTCCGCCCCGATCCTTCAGCAGATTCTCCTGATACATCTTGCGCAGGTAGAAGCTGTGCATCCGCGCCGGCATCCGGGTGGAATCGGCGTTCCAGTAGAGCAGGTCGAACGGGAACGGGTCGTTGCCGAGCAGATAGTTGTTGACCACGAACGACCAGATCAGGTCGTTGGCGCGCAGCATGTTGAAGGTGGTGGCCATCTCCGAGCCTTCGAGATAGCCGCGGCGGTTCATCTTGTCCTCGAGCGCCTTCAGCTGCTCCTCGTCGATGAACACGCCGAGCTCGCCGGCCTCCTCGAAATCCATCATGGTCACGAAGAAGGTGGCCGAGGCGATGCGCTTGTCCTTCCGGGCCGCCATATAGGCCAGCGTCGAGCCCAGCAGCGTGCCGCCCAGGCAATAGCCGATGGCGTTGATCTCGCGCTCGCCGGTGGCCTGCTCGATCGCGTCGAGCGCCGCCAGATAGCCTTCGGTCATGTAATCCTCGAAGCCCTTCTCGGCCAGCGCGGCATCGGGATTGACCCAGGAGATCACGAACACGGTATGCCCCTGCGCCACCGCCCAGCGCACCAGGCTGTTCTTCGCGCGCAGATCGAGGATGTAGAACTTGTTGATCCAGGGCGGGCCGATCAGCAGCGGACGCTTCAGCACCGTCTCGGTGGTGGGCTGATACTGGATCAGCTGCATCAGATCGTTCTGATAGACCACCTTGCCGGGGGTGACGGCGATGTTGCGGCCGAGCTCGAACGCCTCCATGTCGGTCATCTTGATGCGCAGCTTGCCCTTGCCGCGTTCGAGATCGCCAAGCAGGTTGGACAGGCCCTTGAGCAGATTCTCGCCGCCCGTTTCGGCGGTGCGCCGCAGCACCTCGGGATTGGTCAGCACGAAATTGGACGGGCTCATCGCGTCGATGAACTGGCGGGCGTAGAAATCCACCTTCTGCGCCGTCTTGGCGTCGAGCCCCTCGGTCTCCTTCACCACGTCCTGGATGTAGCGAGCCGACAGCAGATAGGATTGGCGGATGAAATCGAACACCTCGTTGTCGCGCCAAGCCTCGTCCTTGAAGCGGCGGTCGCCCTCGGGGGCATCGATCACCGGCTCCGGCGCCATGCCCATCATCCGCTTGGCGGTGTTCTGCCAAAGCGTCATGTAGTCCTGCCAGAATCCCAGCTGCGCCTCGAACAGCTTGCCCGGATTGGCCATCAGCCGCGCGGTCATCTCCAGGAAGGCGCCGCCGATATTGAGCGGATCGGCGCCGCTGTCGGGGGCGGACTGGCGGGCCAGCCATTCCTGCACCAGCCGTTGCGAGCGTTCGGCGATGTCGGCCATCGAGCGGGTCACGACCTCGGGGTCCGGCAATTTGAAGCCGGTGGCTTCCGGGGCGTCGGGCTTGGCCATGGGGTGTCCTTTTCGTGCGCGGCGGCAGCGGCTACATCGGCCGCTGATTTCTGTGAAGGCGGGTCCGGCTATGACGAAACGAGCGGGTTTTACGGGCCGGACCGAGGCCCGGCAAGGCATGGCGGCCATGCGCGGTGCGGGGCCGGCGCTGGCCGCGGCGCTGGCGCTGTCCGGTTGTGCCGCGCTGAACCCGGCCGGCTGGTTCCACCGCCAGGAGGGCGGAGTGATCGCCCAGCAGAAAGGGCCACTGCCGGGGGCGAACCAGCCCTACCCGAACCTCGCCGGCGTGCCGCCGAAGCCGCCGGCGCCGAATCTGGCGGCGCTGCACGCGATTTCGGCCGGGTTGATCGAGGATCGCGCCAACGCCCACTACCTGGCCGAGACCGCCCCGCTGCCCGACCCGTCGCGGCCCGCCACCGCGCCCGGCTTGTTCGGGGTCGGCAGCCTGCCGCCGCCCGTGGCACCGGCGGCGGCACCGGAAGCGGGCGCCAGCGCGGTGATGCCGGCGGTCACCGCCGCCCCCGCGCCCGCCGCGCCCAAGCCGGCCCCGGCATCGCCGCCCGCCCCGCCGGCCAAAGCCCCGGTCGCCGCGGTCCACAGCGCCGCGCTGGCCGCGCCCGCCGCTTCCCCCGCCGCGCCTTCCTCCGTTGCCCCTGGCCCCGCCGCCTCTGGCCCCTTGCCGGCGATCCCGGCCGCCCCGCCGGCGCCGCCCACCATCGCCGCCGCCTCCCCGAACCATCCCACCGCCCCGACCGCGCCGCCGCCGCCGCCACCCCAGGCCGCCAGCACGGGAACGCTCGCCATCCGCTTCGCCCCGGGCAGCGCCAGCCTGCCCGCCGGGGCGGCGGCGTCCCTGCGGACCCTGGCGGCCACCCGCGGCACGCGGATGATGGAAGCCATCGGCCATGGCGACGCCGCCTCGGCCGCCCCCTCCGACCAACTCGCCGCCACGCGGTTGGGGCTGGCGCGGGCCCAGGCGATCGCCGCGGCGCTGGCGGCGGCCGGCGTGCCGAAGGCGGATATCGCCCAGCGCGCCGACGCCTCCGGCCATGGCGGCGAGGCCCGGGTGGAGTAACCCCGGGCTACGCCGCGCGTGGCAGCCCCAGCAGTTCGTGCAGCACGTAATCCGTGTGCGCCCCCACCGCCGGGCCGGGCCAGCGCAGCACCGCCTCCGGCGCTTCGCCGTCCAGCCGGATCGCGGGACCCGGATGCAGGGTGGGGCCGATCAGCGGATCGGCGACTTCCAGCACCGAACCCCGGGCGCGGAAATGCGGGTCGGCGGCGCAATCGGCGATGTCATAGAGCCGCGAGCACGGCACCTCGGCCGCTTCCAGTATCGTCTCCGCCGTCGCCGCGGCCAGGGTACGGGTCCAGGCGGCGATCGCCGCGTCCAGCGCGTCCCGATGGGCGCAGCGCAGCACATTGGTGGCGTAGTCGGGGTCGGCGGCCAGTTCCGGCCGGCCGATCGCCGCCGCCAGCCGGGCGAAGATCAGGTCCGAATTGCCGGCGATCGCCAGCCATTTCCCGTCGGCGCAGGGGTAGGTGTTGGTGGGCGCCGCGGTCGGGATGGCCGCCCCCGCCGGCTGGCGGATGCGCCCGTCCAGCGCATATTCGGGTAGCATCCCCTCGGTCAGGCTGAAGACGCTGTCCACCAGGTTGACATCGATCACCCGGCCCTGGCCGGTCCCGGCCCCGTCGCGCTGCCAGACCGCCGCCAGCAGCCCGATCGCGGCATACATCCCCGCCAGATCGTCGCTGATGGAAACCCCGCAGCGCGGCGGCGGCAGGTCGGAGGACCCGGCCGGATGCGCGGTCAGGTGGCGCAGTCCGCCCATCGCCTCGCCGATGGCGCCGAAGGCCGGCTTGTCCCGATACGGCCCGTCCTGCCCGAAGCCGGAAATGCGCGCGATCACCAGCCGCGGGTTCACCCCGTGCAAGACCTCCGGCCCCAGCCCCAGGCGTTCCAGCTGCCCCGCGCGCAGATTCTCCACCAGCACGTCGGCCCGCGCCGCCAGCTTCAGCGCAACATCCCGGCGCCGCTTCAGATCGAGTTCCACCGACAGCTTGTTGCGCCCGTGGATGCTGAACCAGACCGAATGCCCGTCCTTCGCCGTCCCCCAGCCGCGGAACGGATCGCCGCCGGGCGGCTCCACCTTGATGACCTCCGCCCCCAGATCGGCCAGGATGCGGGTACAGAACGGGGCGGCGATATAATGACCCAGCTCCAGCACCTTCAGCCCGGCCAGGGGCGAGGGCGGGTGGTTTTTTTTGCTCATCGCGGGTTTCCTCAATCTTTTCGTAACCATCGGCGGGTTAGAACGGCGTCACGGAGCTGGTTTGACGTGCCGGCTTCCTGTTTCCTCCCCGAATGGCGCGCCCTGCGCGCCCACCTGAGGGCGGCGCGCCCCCCGCGCCGCCCTTTTTTTCTTACGCGCGCAGAATGGTTCGCCCGGCATAGCGCGCCGCCGGCCCCAGCTCGGCCTCGATGCGGATCAGCTGGTTGTATTTCGCCGTCCGGTCGCTGCGCGCCAGACTGCCAGTCTTGATCTGCCCGCAATTGGTCGCCACCGCCAGGTCGGCGATGGTGGTGTCCTCGGTCTCGCCCGACCGATGGCTCATCACCGCCGCATAGGCGGCGCGATGCGCGAGCTCCACCGTCTCCAGCGTCTCCGACAAGGTACCGATCTGGTTCACCTTCACCAGGATCGCATTCGCCACCCCGGCGGCGATGCCGCGGCGCAGCCGCTCGGGGTTGGTGACGAAATTGTCGTCGCCCACCAGCTGCACCTTCCCGCCCAGTTCCCGGGTCAGATGCGCCCAGCCGTCCCAGTCGTCCTCGGCGCAGCCGTCCTCGATAGAAACGATCGGATAGCGCGCCACCAGCGCCGCGAGGTAATCGGCCATGCCGGCGGCATCCAGCACCTTGCCCTCGCCCTCCATCCGATAGGCGCCGTCGCGATAGAACTCCGAGGCGGCGCAATCGAGGGCGAAGGTCACGTCCTCGCCCGGACGATAGCCGGCCCGCTCGGCGGCGCGGGCGATGAAGGCCAGCGCCTCGTCGGCGGAACGCAGGTTGGGGGCGAACCCGCCCTCGTCGCCCACATTGGTGGAATGGCCGGCGTCATGCAGCCCCTGGCGCAGGGCGTGGAAAATCTCCGATCCCATGCGCACCGCCTCGGCGAAGGTCCCGGCACCGACCGGCTGGATCATGAACTCCTGGATGTCGATCGGGTTGTCGGCGTGGCGGCCGCCATTGACGATGTTCATCATCGGCACCGGCAAGGTGCGGGCGAAGACGCCGCCGACATAGCGATAGAGCGGCAAGCCATACTCCGCCGCCGCCGCGCGCGCGCAGGCAAGCGAAACCCCCAGAATGGCATTCGCCCCCAGCCGCCCCTTGTTGGGGGTGCCATCCAGATCGATCAGGATCTCATCGAGGCGCACCTGGTCGGACGCGTCCATCCCGCCGATGGCATCGAAAATCTCGCCCTCGACATTGGCGACCGCCCGCGACACCCCCTTGCCGCCGAAACGAGAGGCATCGCCATCACGCAGTTCCACCGCCTCATGCGCGCCGGTGGACGCACCGGAGGGCACCGCGGCCCGCCCGGAAGCACCCGAATCCAACGTCACCTCGACCTCGACCGTCGGATTGCCCCGACTGTCCAAAATCTCCCTGGCAACAACGTCGGCGATCGCGGGCATGGCATGGGTCTCCGATGGGGCGTGGCTTGCAGGGCAGGA
>JAKBCO010000176.1 GCA_021807785.1 Pseudomonadota bacterium | reverse complement strand
CCCTCGAAACTGAACCGGTCCTGGGTCCAGGCGCGGCGCAGGATCTCCAGCACCTCGGCGAAGCGTTCGCGGCTTTCCGCGTAGGGGATGCCATAGGCTTCGTAGGTGCGCGGGAACCCGCTGCGCCCGACCCCGAAGATCAACCTTCCCCCGCTGAGCTGATCGACGGTGGCGGCCTCCTCGGCCAGCCGCAGCGGGTGGCAGAGCGGCAGCACCTGCACCGCGGTGCCGATCTTCATGCTCCGGGTGCGGGCGGCGATGTTGGCGGCAACCGTGAGCGGCGCCGACAGCACCGAGCGGTCGGGGGCGAGGTGCAGCTCGGCCAGCCACATCGCATCGAGCCCCCAGGCCTCGGCGGCGTCCACCAGTTCGAGCGATTGCGCGAAGGCCTGTGCCTCGGTCTGGCCGGGGCCGCGCTGGAATTCGTGGAACATGCCGAATTCCATTCGGCCGGCTTCCATCGGGTCGGACGCCATGGGTTTCCTCGGGTTTTCATGTTGCGGCGGCGCTGGGCCGCCGATCTGGCCGTGAGGCTACGCCGGTCCGGCACCCCCGGCCAAGCCCCGGCTTGATTCCGCCGCCCCGGATGGGCCATTCTGCAACCGGGCCCAACCGCCCGCCGCCTCAACCATGACAGGAGCCACCCATAGCAAGAGGTCCCATGGCCGCGCCGCCTACCCGCGACGGTCCCCGCGTGAATGACGAGATCCGCGCCGCCCAGGTGCGGCTGATCGACCACAATGGCGAGATGCAAGGCGTGATGTCGGCCCGGGACGCGATGAATCGCGCCTTCGCCGTCGGCATGGATCTGCTCGAAATCAGCCCCAACGCCGACCCGCCGGTGGTCAAGATCCTCGACTTCGGCAAGTTCAAATACGAACAGCAGAAGAAGAAGAACGAAGCCAAGAAGAAGCAGAAGGTTATCGAGATCAAGGAAGTCAAGGTCCGCCCCAATATCGACGAGAACGACTATCAGGTGAAGATGCGCGCCATGAAGTCGTTCATCGAGGAGGGCGACAAGGTCAAGGTGACGCTGCGCTTCCGTGGCCGCGAGATGGCGCACCAGGAGATCGGCGTGAAGGTGCTGGAGCGCATCCGCACCGAGATGGACCCGGTGACCAAGGTCGAGCAGTTCCCGCGCCTGGAAAACCGGCAGATGGTCATGGTGCTCTCGCCGCGCTGACCCGCGGCGTCAGGAGATCGCGCGGCCGACCACCCGCTCGATCTCGGCGCGCACCTGCCGTTCCACCAGCGCGGGGAGATTGGCGTCCAGCCAGTCCTTCAGCAGCGGGCGCAGCATCTGGCGCACCAGATCCTCGATCGTCGGCCCGCCGGCGCGTACCTGCAACGCCCGGTCGGAGGCGAGGGTGCGCACCAGCCCCGCCACCGAGGCCGCCGCCGCCGCCGCTGTCTCCGGCGCCACCAGCCCGGCGCCGGGCGGCGGCATCGGCTCGTCCTCGGCCTCGGCCGGCGGCTCCGGCGCGGACGGGGGCGGGCCGGCCGCGGCCGATTCGGCGGCTGGGGCGGGCAGGTCGGATCGCATCATGGAGGGCTCCAGCACCAGCACGTCCTCATCCGCCGGGGTCGCGGCGGGCGCCGCCTCGTCCTCGCTCAGGATGCGGCGGATGGAGGCGAGGATGTCCTCCATCGACGGGTCCGCGCCCTGCGGGGCTTCCGGCTTCGCTGGATCGCTCATGTCCCGCCCTTCCCCTCAATGCGCCGGATAATGGCCGACCGGACTGCCGAGGCCGAACCACCGGTCGCGCACCGCGTCGTAATAGGCGGTTTCGTTGTAAAGTGGCACCGGCAGCCGCAGGTCGCGCGCGGTCAGCCGCCCCACCGCCGAGGCCACCGCGTAGGAGGCGGTGACCAGGCTGGACAGGTTCTGCACCAGCGTGACCCGCGCGTTCACCAGCGCCTGCTGCGCGTTCAGCACGTCGAGGGTGGTGCGGGTGCCGACCAGATGCTCGCGTTCCACCCCGATCAGCGCGATCTCGTTGGCGCGCACGGCGAGCCGCGTGGAGGCGGCGGCGGCCTTGGCGGCCTGATAGGTCTGCCAGGCCTGCACCGCCTGCTGCACCGCGGTGCGCCGGGCGCCGGCGAGCAGATGGACCTGCTGGCGCGCGGTCTGCCGCGCCTGCCGCACCGTCGCGTATTCCGACCCGCCCTGATAGAGCGGCACCGAGAGGTTGAGCAGGGCGGTGTAGCCGTTCACGTCCGAGCTGCGCGCGCCCGAGTTCTGCGACTGGAAGGCCTGCGCTTGCAGGCTGAGCTGCGGCAGCAGCTGGCCGACCGCGGCGCTGACTGCATTCCTCGCCGCCGCCACGTTGTAGCGCGCCGCCACCACGCCGGGGTTGTTCGCCGCCGCCATCGCCGAGGCGCCGCGCATGGTCTTGACCGGCAGCAGCAGCGGCTGCGGCGGCACCAGATCCCCCGGCGGTTCGAAGCCGATGGTCTTGCGATAGGTGGCGCGCGCGGTCTGCAGGCTGCCCTCCGCGGTCTCCCGCTGCGCCTTGGCGCCGGCCAGCGCCGCCTCGGCCTGCGCGACATCGGTGCGGGTGACCTCGCCGACCCGGAACTGATCCTCGGTGGCGCGCAGCTGCTGGCGCAGCACTTGTTCGTTGTTGATGTTGAGTTGCAGCAGCTGCTCGGCCTCGATCACGCCGACATAGGCGTTGACGGCGTCCGACAGGCTGGTTTCCTCCTGCGCGATCAGGTTGGCGCGCTCGGCCATCACCAGGTCCTTGGCGCGATGGACGTTCGCGGTGGTGCGCCCGCCGGTATAGAGCGGCTGGGTGATCGTGGCCTGGGCGGTGGCGACGTTGCGGTCGGTGCGTGTCTTCAGCCAGCCGCCGAGAAACGGGGTGTAGGAGCGCGACAGCCCGTCGCCGTAGCCGACGCCGGCGGCCACCACGACGGTGGGGCGCCAGCCGGCGCGGGCCTGCGGCACGTCCTCGTCGGTCGCGCGCAGCTTGGCCCGCTCGGCCTGCAAGGCGGGCTCGCGCATATAGGTGGCGGCCAGCGCCTGGGTCAGCGTGTGCGGCACGCCGGCGGGCCGGCGCGGTGGCGCCGCGGCCAGCGCGGTGCCCATGGTCAGCAAGGCCGGAAGACCCAGGGCCGGCAGGCTCAGGGTCAGGACCGAACGCACGCCCATTCGCAGTCTCCGTTTCGCGCGATCAGGGACTTATGTGGCACAGCCGGGCGCCCGACGCCAAGCGGGGCGTTGCCGGCAGCCGGGCGCGCGGGCATGATGTGCTGCCAGTCCAACCCCGGGAACACAACGATGGCCGATCCCGCGCCGTTCCGCCCCGCCGCGCCGGGCACCCAGCCGCCCTATGACGTGCCGGCCTATCTCGGCACCCGCAAGCGCCACCCGTTGCAACAGCCGGTGCGGCTGGACCCCACCCTGACCGAGGCCAACGGGCCGCGCTTCACCCCGGCGCTGTTTCCCGCCGATGCCGACCTGTCGCGCGTCGATGGCCACAGCGCCCAGGGCCAGCGCATCATCGTCGCCGGCACCGTGACCGACGAGGACGGCCGGCCGGTGCCGCACACCATGCTGGAACTCTGGCAGGCCAATGCCGCCGGGCGCTACCACCACCCGGCCGATCAGCACGACGCGCCGCTGGATGCGCATTTCAAGGGCAGTGGGCGGGTCTTCACCGATGCCGCCGGGCGCTACCGGTTCCTGTCCGTGCTGCCGGGCGCCTATCCCTGGCCCAACCACAAGAACGCCTGGCGGCCGAACCACATCCATTTCTCGCTGTTCGGCCCGGCCTTCGCCACCCGCCTCATCACCCAGATGTATTTCCCGGGCGATCCGCTGCTGGCCTACGACCCGATCTACAACGGCGTGCCGGACGCGGCGGCGCGGGCCCGGCTGGTGGCCGCCTTCGAGCTGGACCTGACCGAGCCCGACTACGCGCTGGGCTACCGGTTCGATATCGTGCTGCGCGGGCGCGGCGCGACGCCGATGGGGATCTGAGACCATGCCGATCGCAACCGCCAGCCAGACCATCGGGCCCTATTGGCACCTGATCGAGGATCCCTCCTGGGCCGACCTGACCCGCCTGGGCGCCGAGGGCGAGCGCATCACCCTGTCGGGCACCGTGACCGACGGCGACGGGGCGCCGTTCTCGGATGTATGCGTGGAACTCTGGCAGCCCGATCCGGCGGCCGATGACCGCTTCCCCGGCTTCGGGCGCAGCCGGACCGATGCCGCCGGCGTCTATCGCTTCACCACTCTGAAGCCGGGGCCGGTGGCTGGGCGCGGCAACGCGATCCAGGCGCCGCATCTGGCGCTGTGGGTGCTGGGGCGCGGGCTGATGCGCGGGCTGGCGACCAGGGTTTATTTCGCCGGCGAGCCGCGCAACGAGACCGATCCCGTGCTGGGCCTGGTCGAGGACCCGGCCCGGCGCGCCACCCTGGTGGCGGCGGCGGCGGGGCCGGGGGCGTGGCGGTTCGACATCCGCCTGCAAGGCGCCGGGGAGACGGTGTTCTTCGAGGTCTAGGCGGGGTCGGCGCAGCGGGCCGAGGGTCTCTCGACCCCCGCCGATTCGCGTACGGTGTCGGTCACCACGGCGCAGCCATTGGCGGCGGCGGTGGCATCCCCGGGTTCCGCGGGAATCCAGGGGCACCGCGCGCGGGGTTGGCGTGGCGGCTGCGCGCGCAACATGACGATCCCGGTCTTCCGCGGGAAGACGGGTATATCCGATGCGCCACGAGGCTGCCCGAGTGGTTTGTCCTGGGCCACCGGCCGCGCCCGGACCGGATTCCTTCGGAACCTGACTGTACCAGCCGGCCGGATCGCCGGAAGGGTCGGCCATCCGTCCGTCCGGTATCAATCCGCGCGGCGGAACAACCGGTTGCGCCCCGAACCGGAGCCGCGGATTGCCGGGTCCTCGATCAGGTCGGCGCCGGCGAGCAGCGGGCCGAGCGGGGAGTCCGGCCCCGCCTGCTCACCCTCTACCTCGATCAGCACCGATCGCAGCCGCCGCAGCACCGCGGGGCCGCCGCGCAGGATCACCGCCTCCGCCCCGTCCACGTCGAGTTTCAGATGGTCGGGCGCGGGCAGGCCCAGCGCCAGCGCGTCATCCATCCGCAGCGTCTGCACCGGCTGGGCGAAGCCCTCGGGCGCGTGCCCCCATTGATCGGTGGTGCCGGCGAGCGCGTTCATCGCCGCCCCGGCTTCCAGGCTGGGCACCACCAGCCGCGACAGCCCGGCGGTGTCGGACAGCGCCAGCGGCAGCGGCGTCACCGCCTCGCCCAGCCCGTTGAGCGCCACATGCTCCACCAGCAGCGCGTAGCTGGTGGCCTTGGGCTCGAAGGCCACCACCCGCCGCCCGCCGCGCGCGGCGTAGAGGGCGAACTGACCGAAGGAGGCGCCGACATCCCACAGCACCGCGCCGGGCGGCATGGCATCGATCCAGGCCAGCGTCTCCGGCTCGTCGTCGTGGAACCGGGCCAGCGCGCCGGCGACGTGCCGGCCGCGATGGGCGAGGAAGCGCAGGCTGCCGCCCGGGACGGTCACGCGCAGATCCCCGCGCAGGTCGAGCGCGGTGCGCAGATTGGCCAGCGTCTTGGCGCGCTGGCGGGCGGGCTGGACCGCGTTGACCAGATCGAGCCAGCGCAGCACCCACCGCGCCGCGGTCCGGCTCATCGCGCGCCGCTCAGTCGAACACCTCCGGGTTGACCGCATGGGCGCGGATCGGGTGGCCATCGAGCACCGAGAGGATGTTCTCCGCCGTCACCCGCGCCATCCCGGCGATCGATTCCACCGTCACCCCGGCCATGTGCGGCGACAGCACCACCTGCGGCAGCTTGAAGAGCGGATGATCGGGCCGCGCCGGCTCCTCGGCCAGCACGTCGAGCCCGGCGCCGGCGAGATGCCCGGAGGTCAGCGCCGCCGCCAGCGCCGCCTCGTCGATGATGCCGCCGCGGGCGGTGTTGACGATCATCGCTCCGCGCCGCATCCGCGCCAGCCGCGCGGCGTCAAACATGCCCACCGTCTCGGCGTTCTTCGGGCAATGGATGGAGACGAAATCGGCCCGCGGCAGCGCCGCGTCGAGATCGGCCACCGGCGTGTAGCCGGCCGCGCGGATCACGTCGGGCGAGACATAGGGATCGAAGATCAGCACGGTCATTTCCATCGCGGCGGCGCGGCGGGCGGAGCGGGTGCCGATGCGCCCGAAGCCCAGGATCAGCACCGTCTTGCCGGCGATCTCGTCGGGTAGCCCGGCGTGACGGTCCACCCAGCGCCCCTGGCGCACCAGCGCGTCCATCGCCGGCCCGCGCTTGGCGAGCGTCATCATCAGATAGAGCGCGTGCTCCGCCACCGAGGTGGAATTGGAGGTCCCCGCCGTCATCAGCGGCACCTTGCGCGCCGTCAGCGCCGGCACCTCGACCGCATCGAAGCCGACGCCAATGCGCGCCACCACCGCGATCGCCGGCGCCGCCGCGAGCTCGCGGGCGCGGAACGGGGTGGCCGACAGGGCGATGCCCGAGACATCGGCGAGCAGCGGCAGCAGGCTCGCCTGGTCGATGCCGGCCGGGTAGATTTCGAGCGCGATGTCCTCGCGCGCGGCGAGCAGATCGACGCCCGCGCGGTCCATCACATGGGGTACCATCACGCGCTTGCGGTTCGTGGCCATCGGGGCGGCGGTCCTTACAGTTGGCGTTGCAGCGCGGCCACATAGCCGCGGTTCCAG
>JAKBCO010000175.1 GCA_021807785.1 Pseudomonadota bacterium | reverse complement strand
GCGCGTTGCGTTCGTTGTCGGCGGAGGCCTTGTCCAGGTTGGCGGAGACGAAGGCGCCGTGGCGATAGGCGATGCGGGTGACGGTGCCCTCGGCCGGGATGCGGTTCACGTGGACGTCCAGCACCGAGAGGAAGATGCCCACCCGCCAGCGCGGCGTGGCGCCGAGGCCGAGTTCGGGCGGCGGGGCGGCAGGGGCGATGGAGACCACCTTGCCGTCGGCCGGGGCCAGCAGCAGGCCGGGGCGGGGCGGGGGCACGCGCTCGGGGTCGCGGAAGAAATAGAGGGCGAAGGCGAGGAAGATCAGCGCCAGCCATGACAGCCAATGCCCGACCAGGAGGCCGAGCAGGAACACCGCCGCCCCGCCGGCGAGGAACGGCCGGCCGGCCGGGTGCGGGGGGGCGAGGACGAGGCGGAGGGAGTCGAGGGCCATGGGGCGGGTTATGAGGGGCGGGTGGGGGCGGGGGCAAGGGTGGAGCCGCCGCCTCCGCTCTTGCCCTCACCATGACCGGACCATGACCGGCCTTGGGTCGCCTTCGATCTTGGTCCCGCGATCGCGCGGAGGGTTCCGTTCAGAATACCCGCATGGCCGAAGCCTCGATCCGCTTGCGTGGGCGCGGGATGGGCCGGGTCATGCTGCCAGACTTGCACCCCTGATTCTCGTCGGCCCCCGCCCTGACCGGCATCAGCTGCAACAAGCCGGGCCGACCGCGCGGGCGGTCGCACCCAGCAGATCCAGGCGGTCGATGCCGCGTCGCCCGAGCTCGGCCGCATGGGCAGTGAGCGGGCGATGACTTCGTCGCGATCCCTATCGAGAGTGTCGCACGGGTCGGTCCGGCCCGCATCGGGGATGGCAGGGAGAGCTTGGCGGCCGGCCGACCATCGGCCTGCCTCGGCCGGTGGCCCGGGCCGCGCTCGGTTGTGGTCCCGGCGGGCGGTCGGGCGCCCCCCCAACCCGGGCTGTTCACTCGGGGGACGGCTGATCGGCGCAATGCTGCGGGGGGGGCGGGATCGCGCGGCCCATTCCGGGCTGGCGTGCGCCCGGCTTGGGGGTCCTCGGGCGTGTGGGCGTGTGGGCGAGGGCCATGCCGAGCGTGACGGAGCCTGGGCAGAGGGAGGGGCGCACGCGAAGACCGGCCTCCGGGGCCGCCCGTCCGGTCGTCCTGGCTGGGGGGTAACGCGGCGCTTCGCCGCCGACCCGCGAGCCACCCCGGGCTTCCGATCCTCGGAGGCGGAGGCTCGTTGTGATGCCCCCGAATCTTTGGGTGAGTCCCATGACAGAAAATGAGACGTCCATTCACCCCCAAACCCGGCTGCTCGGCGTGCCGCGCCCGGTAGGATTGCCTCGGATTGTGCCGGCGCTGATGTAACCCTGGCACTGATGGCCTAGGATTTCAGGCTAACTTGACGCGCCTGGCCCGCACGGTGACCATGCTGAGGACGGACGGAGCGGCCCGCCGAAGTTTTTTTTGGACGCACTGTTTTTTGCTTGCCATTAACCGCCGGTTAGGGTATCCCCTTCCTTGTCAGCGTGCCGGTCGGCGCCGCCGTTCGGTCTGCGAAAGAGTAAGGGGACTTAGTCATCATGAACAAGCTCGGGCTTCTTCTCTGCTCGACCGCATTGGCGGCCACCCTCGGCGGGCTGTGCGATCAGGCGCAGGCAGCGGCGATCACGGATCTCAATGCGCCGTTCACCACGGCGCCCGCGGCAAACACGCCCTTCAACGGTGGGTTCAATTTCGCCGGCTTCACCGCCTCGGGCGGCAGCGGCACCTTGACCGGGGTTACCGTGACGCTCACTGACCATGTTACCGGCACGGTCACGGGTCTGAATACCAACACGACGACCTCGCTTACCTTCCAGTCGGCGGTCAAGAACATACTGACGCTGAACACGCAGCCGTCCAACCTCGGCCTGCCGAAGATCATCGATATCAGTAATTCGTCGGCGAAAGAGACGGTGGCTCCAAAAGGTTCGTTCACTACCCCGACCTTGACCGGGTCCAAGTCGGCAACCCAGTCGGCGACCGGGCCGCTGTCGGACTTTCTTGGTGCTTGGTCGATCACGTTCAGCGATACCGGCAACTATGACGGTACCGCACAGTCCGGCATCAATCTCAGCGCGGTCACCACCGGTCTCGTGACCGCCAGCGTGACCTACGACTATGCCCCGCCGCAGGTCCCTGAGCCGATGTCGATCGCGATTCTCGGCTCCGGTCTGGTCGGTCTCGGTCTCGTGCGCCGCCGCCGTCGGGCGCTCTAAGCCCAGCCACCTGACGATCCACCCCGGCCGGTTCCGACCTTCACCGGCAAACGGCCGAGGCATGGATCGATTTGATAGGGGTGTCTGCCGTCGGACTCCAGGATCGGTAAGATCGAACTGCCTTAAGCCCGGAATGCTACGGCATTCCGGGCTTTCTTGTTTTCAAGAGGTACGGCACCATGACATCCAGATCCACCGCCCGGCGCCCCTCCCATCGCGTGTAGCACCCCATGCCGCCCAGCCCGTCCGTGCCCAGCCCGTCCGTGCCGGATCCCATCGAACTGGCTCTCGGCCTCCAGCAGGCCGGGCGGCCGGCGGAAGCCGAAGCCCTGTATCGCCAGGTCCTGGCCCAGGACCCGGACGAGCTCGACGCGCTCAACCTGCTCGGTGTCATCGTCCAGGAGCGCGGCGACCTCGCCCAGTCGATCCGTCTCCTGGAACACGCCCTGCGCCTTGATCCCGACTTCGCGGAGGCGCTGGCGAATCTCGCTCGCGCGCAACTCGCCGCCGGCGATCCGGCCGCCGCCTCCGCCAACGCCGCCCGGGCCGAGGAGCTCGACCCCGAGCTTCCGGAGCCCCCGTTGCTTCTCTCCCGGGCGCTGTTCGAGCTCGGGCAGGTCGGCGAAGCGGCCGAAGCCGGGCACCGCGCCGCCGCCCTCGCGCCGCACTCCGCCGAGGCGCATGAAGCCCTCGGGCGTGCGCTGGAAGCACAACTTCACTGGGAGGGGGCGTGTGCGGCCTACCAGGCAGCCTTCGACCTGCAACCGACCCGGGTCACGCTGCGGGTCCAGCTGGCAGGGGTGCTGCTGATGCATGGGGCCTTCGACCAGGCGGTCGCGCATTTTCGTGCCGCCGCGGCGCAGGCACCCGGCGAAATCCCCCCGCACGTCGGTCTCGCCGCCGCGCTCGAAAGCGCCGGCGATATCCAGGGATCGATCGTGGCCTGCCGCCGTGCCCTGGAACTGGCCCCCGGGCGCATCGATCTCTGGATCCTGCAAGGGCATAATTTCCAGTCGCTCGGACGTTTCGACGATGCGACGGCGTGCTACCAACGGGCGCTCGACTTGGCGCCCGGGTCGCCGGAGGCGCTCCGCAACCTCGCCCTGATTGGCCGGCTGACCGCGGACGCGCCGCAGGTCGCCCGGCTCAACAGCGTCCTGACCGATACCGCCGCGCCGCTCCCGGAGCGAATCCTGGCCGGTTTCACCCTGGGCAGCCTCCTCGACAAGGCCGGCGCCTACGACGACGCGTTCGGCCGGTTCCAGGCTGCCAACGCCCTCACCCGCGCCCATCTCGCGGCGCAGAACCAGGTCTTCGACCTGGACCAGTTGCGGCGCGAGGTGGATGCGTGGTTTCCCGCCTTCACGCCCCAACACCTCGAACGCGCGGCCGACAAAGGGGACCCATCGGACTTGCCGGTGTTCGTTGTCGGCATGCCGCGGTCGGGCACAAGCCTGGTGGAACAGATCGCCGCCAGCCATCCGCGCGTCCGCGGGATCGGGGAAAACAAGGATATCATCGAGATCGTCCGGCGCCTCTCAGCCCGATTTCCCGATACCCATCCGGTTGACTGGGATCGGGCGGCGATCCGTGAGGAAACCGATGCCTACCTGGCCCGGCTGCGCCAGCTCGGCGGCGATGCCGAGCGGGTGATCGAGAAGCTCCCGGACAATATCTTCTATGTCGGATATATCGCGATCCTGTTCCCGCGCGCTCGGGTCATCCACTGCCACCGAGACCTTCGCGATGTATGCCTCTCGTGCTACTTCCAGCACTTCGCAGACCCGAATGTGTGGTCGGTGGACCTCGCCGACTGCGCCGCGCGGGCTCGCGAAGTCGAACGACTGTCCGCGCTCTGGCATGACGTTGTTCCCCTGCAAATGCTCGACGTACAATACGAGCGTCTGATCCAGGACCTCGAACCGGAGAGCCGCCGCCTGATCGCGTTTCTCGGTCTCGACTGGGATCCGGCCTGTCTGAACTTCCACCAGACCGAGCGGGCCGTGCATACCCTCAGCCAATGGCAGGTACGACAGCCGATCTATTCCACGTCCATCGGCCGCTGGCGTCATTACCGAGCTCATATCCAGCCGCTGCTGGAGGGGCTCGAAGGGCTGGTTCCGGATGACGAACCAGATGCAAGCGCTCCGGCCGAACGTTAGGCGCCGGCGCCCAATCCTGTCCTGCAGGAGTGGCGCAATCCCCGCCGCCCCGCCGCGTCACCCCGCCGCCAGCCCCGCCAGCTCCGCCCGCAACTCCGCGATCCCCGCCCCGGTCTCGCTGCTGGTGGCCAGCGGCTCGGGATGCGCTGCCGCATGGCCGCGCGCCAGCGCCGCGGTGGCGGCCAGCCGCGCCAGCAGGGCCGGTTCGGACAGCCCGTCCGCCTTGGTCAGCACCAGCTGGTAAGTCACCGCCGCGCGGTCCAGCAGCGTCATCACCGCGCGGTCGGTCTCCTTGATCTCGATCCGCGAATCCAGCAGCAGCAGCACCCGCCGCAGCTCCGGCCGGCCGCGCAGGTAGTCGAACATCATCCCCTGCCAGTCGGCTTGGATGTCGCGCCCGGCGCGGGCGTAGCCATAGCCCGGCATGTCCACCAGGGTCAGCCGATCGGCCAGGTTGAAGAAATTGAGCTGCCGCGTCCGCCCCGGCGTGTTCGAGACCCGCGCCAGCGCCCGCCGCCCGGTCAGCGCGTTCAGCAGCGAGGATTTGCCGACATTGGACCGCCCGGCGAAGGCGATCTCGGCTCGCCCGCCCGGCGGCAGCTGGTCCAGCCGCTGCGCGCCGTGGAAGAACGCGCACGTGCCGGCGAACAGCAACCGCCCGGCCTCCAGCCGGGCGGCGTCATCCTCCGTCACGACCGCGCGAGCCCCGGCTTCGTCAGCCGGGTCGAGCGCATGATGAGCCATTGCTGCCCGATCGACAGCAGGTTGTTCCAGGTCCAGTAGAGCACCAGCCCGGCCGGGAACCGCCCCATCATGAAGGTGAAGATCACCGGCATGAACAGGAACAGCTTGGCCTGCACCGGGTCCGGCGGCGGCGGGTTGAGCTTCTGCTGGCCGAACATGGTCAGCCCCATCAGGATCGGCAGCAGCCCCAGATGCAGGAACGGCGAGATCGCGCCGGGGTGCCACGGCAGCAGCCCGAACAGGGTGAAGACGTTGGTCGGATCGACCGCCGAGAGATTATGGATCCAGCCGTAGAACGGCGCCTGCCGCATCTCGATGGTGATGAAGATCACCTTGTAGAGCGAGAAGAAGACCGGCACCTGGATCAGCATCGGCAGGCAGCCGGAGGCCGGATTGACCTTCTCGGCCTTGTAGAGCGCCATCATCTCCTGCTGCTGCTTCTGCGGATCGTCCTTGAAGCGCTCGCGGAGCGCGGTCACCCGTGGCGCCAGCAGCCGCATCTTGCTCATCGAGCGATAGGAGTAGTTGGCCAGCGGGAAGAACAGCAGCTTCACGCAGACGGTGAAGGCCAGGATCGCCAGCCCGAAATTGCCGAGCAGGGAGTTGAAATAGTCGAGCGCGTAGAAGATCGGCTTGGTGATCCAGTAGAACCAGCCGAAATCCACCGCCTTGTCGAATTGCGGGATGTGCAGCCGGGATTCGTAGGCATCCAGCAGATTGACCACCTTCGCCCCGGCAAACAGGTGCGACCCCAGGCTCGCCTGCCCGCCCGGCGCCACCACCAGGGCGGCGGCGGGGGCATAGTCCACCTGGTAGTGGCCGTCCCCGCCGGGGATATAACGGTAGCGCAGGGTGGTGGGGATGGACTGGTCCGGGATCAGCGCGCCCAGCCAGTATTTGTCGGTGAACCCGGCCCAGCCGCCCGTGGAGGTGGCGTGATAGGCGACATTGCCCGGCTTGCCCTTGGCGTCGGACTTGGCCTTCGGGTAGCCCATCTCCTGCAACCGGTCATGGGCAACGCCGGTCAGCCCCTCGAACAGGATGTAATAGCCCGACGGCGGGGGGGTGTAGTCGCGGCGGATGCGCGCCCAGGGGTAGAGCCGGACCGGCGTCGCGCCGGCATTGGCGACGCTCTGCGTCACCGTGAACATGTAGTGCGTGTCGATGCCGAGCACGATGCGGAAGGTCAGCCCGGCGCCGTTGTTCCACGACAGGGTGAGCGGATGTCCGGGCGCGAGCGCGCCGGGGGAGGCGGTCCAGACCGTCTCCGGGCCCGGCAGCGCGAGGGTCTCCCCCGGGGCCGCCGACCAGCCGAACTGGGCGTAGTACGGGTGCTTGGTGTCGCGGCGGGCGAACAGGCGCACATCGGGCGCGCCCGGCGCCTGGCTGGTGTGGTACTGCGTCAGCACCAGATCGTCGATCCGCGCCCCGCGCAGGTCGATCGAGCCGCGCAGCGCGGGGGCGTCGATCGCCGCCCGCGGCGCCGGTGTGCGGGGCGCGGGCGCGGCGGCGGCCCCTCCCGGCCCGGCGGCGGGCGCGGTGCTGGCG